>NZ_JBEPRF010000014.1:0-256461 GCF_040548225.1 Bradyrhizobium sp. S3.12.5 | reverse complement strand
CAAAGACCATGCGAGACGGCTGGAACCGTCTCGCTGCTACGCTCGAGGGATATGCTCTTGCTAACCAAGAACAAAATCCGGGAATCCCATAGCCCACAAGGGGAGAGGGGGAAGAACATCACTTTGCGCCTCGCCCGCCAATCAGATAGAACGCTGGCCGCGTTAGTCCCGCCAGCGAGATCCGCCTCATGACCGAAATCTCCCCGCTCGACCAGGCCCGCATCCTGTCCGAAGCGCTGCCGCACATGCAGCAGTACGACGAAGAGACCATCGTCATCAAATATGGCGGCCATGCCATGGGCGACGAGGAGACCGCGAAGAATTTTGCCCGCGACATCGTGCTGCTCGAGCAGACCGCGATCAACCCGGTGGTGGTGCATGGCGGCGGGCCGCAGATCGCGACCATGCTCAAGCGTCTCGGCATCGTCTCGGAGTTCGCCGCCGGCCTGCGCATCACCGATGCCGCGACCATCGAGATCGTCGAGATGGTGCTCGCCGGCTCCGTCAATAAGCAGATCGTCGGCTACATCAACGAAGCCGGCGGCAAGGCCGTGGGGCTATCAGGCAAGGACGCCAACATGGTGAAGGCGTCGAAGACGACGCGCACCATCATCGATCCGGATTCGCACATCGAGAAGGCGGTCGATCTCGGCTTCGTAGGCGACCCTGAAAAGGTCGATCTCACGCTGCTCAACCAGCTGATCGGCTACGAGCTGATCCCGGTGCTGGCGCCGCTCGCGACCTCGAAGGACGGCCAGACGCTGAACGTCAACGCCGACACCTTTGCCGGTGCGGTCGCCGGCGCGCTGAAGGCCAAGCGTCTCTTGCTGCTCACCGACGTGCCTGGTGTGCTCGACAAGTCGAAGAAGCTGATCCCGCAGCTCTCGGTGAAGGACGCGCGCAAACTGATCGCCGACGGCACCATTTCCGGCGGCATGATCCCGAAGGTCGAGACCTGCATCTACGCGCTCGAGCAGGGCGTCGAGGGCGTCGTCATCATCGACGGCAAGATGCAGCACGCGGTGCTGCTCGAGCTATTCACCAACACGGGCACGGGAACGCTGATACATAAGTGAGCGGCGAGAAGACGAGAGATTCCGTCATGGCCGGTCAAGAGCGGCGGCATCGCCGCTCGCCTCTGACGCGTCTCCTGATGACACTGCCGGCCGCTGCCGTGTCGTTCGTCTTCTCCTCCGCGCCGGCCTTCGCCGACCTCAAGATCTGCAACCGCATGTCCTACGTCGTCGAGGCCGCGATCGGCATCGACGACAAGGCGGCGACCGCGACCCGGGGCTGGTTCAGGATCGATCCGGCGACCTGCCGCGTCGTGGTGCAGGGCACGCTGACCGCCGACCGCATCCTGCTCAACGCCCGCGCGCTCGGCGTCTATGGTGCGTCACCGATCCCGCAGAACGGCAGCGACACGCTGTGCGTGGCGCAGGACAATTTCGTCATCGCGGCCGCGCGGCAGTGCCGCACCGGCCAGACCCAGGCCGCCTTCACCCAGATCACGCCGACGCAAGGCGACAACGGCAATCTCGTCGCCTATCTCGCCGAGGATTCCGAATATGACGACGAGCAGGCGCGGCTCGCCGGCATCCAGCGGCTGCTGGTGATCGCAGGCTACGACATCGGCGCGATCGACGGCGTCGACGGACCGAAGACGCAGGCCGCACTCGCGGCGTTCCTGAAGAGCCGCGGATTGCCGACCGACGTGATTTCGTCGCCGAATCTCTTCAAGACCATGGTCGATGCGGCGCAGGCGCCGTCCCCGAGTGGCCTGACCTGGTGCAACGACACGCCGCACAAGGTGATGGCGGCAGTCGCGACTGACGACGGCAAGTCGGTGACGAGCCGCGGCTGGTACCGCATCGATCCCAGGACCTGCCTGCATCCCGACGTCGCCGGCCAGCCAAAGCAGATCTTCAGCTTCGCGGAAGCCATCGATGGCGACAACCGCGCCATCAAGCTGAAGGACAGACCGCTGAACTGGGGGGGCGACAAGCAGCTCTGCACCCGCGAGACCAAGTTCGAGACCAACGAGCAGACCGATTGCGGCGCGCGTGGATTTGCGGCCACGGGTTTTGGCGTGGTGGACATGTCGAGCGGCGGCAAGACGCTCCGGTTTGCCGTGCCGTGATTGAGAGAGCTTTGATGAAATCCCCCCGCGCCTTCGCCCATATCGACACCTGGGTGTTCGACCTCGACAACACGCTCTATCCGCATCACGTCAACCTGTGGCAGCAGGTCGACGCTAAAATCGGCGAGTTCGTGTGCAACTGGCTGCAGGTCGGCCCGGAAGAAGCGCGCAAGATCCAGAAGGACTATTACCAGCGCTTCGGCACCACCATGCGCGGCATGATGACCCTGCATGGCGTGCGCGCTGACGATTATCTCGCTTACGTGCACAAGATCGACCATTCGCCGCTGGAGCCGAACCCGGCGCTCGGCGCGGCCATCGCAAAATTGCCGGGGCGAAAACTGATCCTGACCAACGGCTCGGTCGACCATGTCGATGCGGTGCTGGCACGGCTCGGCCTCGGCTCGCATTTCGACGGCGTGTTCGACATCATCGCCGCCGAATTCGAACCCAAGCCGGCGGCGCAGACCTACCGGAAATTCCTCGACCTGCATGCGGTCGACCCGACCAAGGCCGCCATGTTCGAAGACCTCGCCCGCAACCTCACCGTCCCGCATCAGCTCGGCATGACCACCGTGCTGGTGGTGCCTGACGGGACCAAGGAAGTGGTGCGCGAGGATTGGGAACTTGAGGGCCGCGATGCGGCCCATGTCGACCACGTCACGGATGATTTGGCGGGGTTTTTGCAATCGCTCGCCGCCTGAGCGCGACCACGCGAGGAGCGAAGGTGCCCCGGAAGCCGGACTTGCCTGCTGCGGACCTGCCCGAAATCGAATGGGATGATCTGCGCTATTTTCTGAATCTCGCGCGCGAGAAGAGCCTGTCCGGCGCAGCACGGGCACTCGGCACGACACAGCCGACCATGAGCCGCCGGCTCGAACTGTTCGAGAAGAAGCTCGGCGCGGTCCTGTTCCAGCGGAAGCCATCCGGGCTCGAGCTTACCGAGACCGGGCGGAAGATCCTCGACCATGCCGGCAACATGGAAGAGGCCGCGCTTGCCGCGCAGCGGATTGCGACCGGCAGCAACGCCGGGATCAGCGGCACCGTCCGCGTGACATCGGCCGAATGGATCGGCGCGCGGATCCTCTCGCCGCTGCTGGCCAGGTTCTGCACCATACATCCGGGGATGGGCGTCGAGCTCGTCACCGACGCCGAGGTGCTGAGCCTGACACGACGCGAGGTCGACATTGCCGTGCGCTTCACGCGTTTCCAGCAGGACGGGCTGGTGCAACGGAAGATCGGCAGTCTTCCCTTCGCCCTCTACGCGGCGCCTGACTATCTCGATAGGCGGGGCCTGCCGGATTTCAAGCGAGGCGGCGCCAACGCCGTCCTTGTTGCAATGAATGCGGCACTTGCCGAAACAGTCGCCGAGACTAAATGGCTGCGCCAGCATTTTCCGAATGCTCACATTGCCTTTCGCAGCAACAGCCGCGATGGCCAGGCGGCGGCCGCTGCCAGCGGGGCCGGTTTGGTCTGCCTGCCGACACGTCTCGCCGCGGGCTATCGCGAGCTGCGCGCCATCACGACGCCGACGCCGCTTCCGAGTCGCGATGTGTGGCTCGGATTTCACCGCGACACGCGCGCCATCCCGCGGGTGCGCAGTATCGTGGACTTCCTGGCCGAACACGCACATCAATTCCGCTGACGATTTCGGCTCGACGTATGGTGGCCATACGGCGACAGGCGATGGGCGTCGCCGCGACCGCCAACTATCTCTTCCTCAACGCCACCTGTGATCGAGGAGATCCGCAATGTTGGACTGGAAGACTTATCAAGGCGAACTGCTGGCGCGCATCGGGGATATCGGCAAGCTGAATCCGGAGACAGTCAAGGGGTATCGCGCGCTGAGCGCCGCCAGCGCGCAGACCGGCCGGCTTGACGGAAAGACCCGCGAGCTGATCGCGCTCGCGGCCGCTGTCACGGCACGCTGCGACGGCTGTATCGCCGTGCACGCCCATGCCGCAGCGAAGTACGGCGCAAGCCGCGAGGAGCTCGCGGAAGCACTGGGCGTCGCGGTCGCGATCGGAGCCGGCGCCGCACTGGTGTATTCCGCGCGAACCCTCGACGCATTCGAGGCGAACAAGGCGGCGGAGCAGAATGAAGGGGCCGTCCGATGACAGACCCAGCTCGTCGTGCTGTTGCCTTTTCGGAGCCCGGCAGCCCGGCCTCTTCGTTCCAGCACATGCGCGTCAGCACACAGCCGGTCGAGGAGGTCGTGACGCGCCTCAAGGAGAAGATCGTTGCGGCCGATCTCTGGGTGCTGCACGAGATCAATCCGCAGATGCTGCTGCATCGCGACGGCTATGACATCGGCCCGGCGCGGCAGATCCTGTTCTTCCATCCACGCCTGATGTGGCGCCTGCTGGCGGCCGATTCGGCGGCGCTGCTCGAGGCGCCGCTGAAGTTCGCGGCGATCGGCTTCCCTGAGGAGCGAACCGAGCTGCGCTGGCTCGATCCCCGTCAGGCCTTTGCGCGGTACGGCTCGCCGGCACTGGCCACGCTTGGCGAAGAACTGGCCGGGATTTGCGAGGGCATCGTCACCGGCCTTGGCCTCTGAAATGCCGGCGAATGGGCCATGTGCCACGCGCGTTGGCCAGCCCCGGAATAATCGCCGAGAGCGTTCTTGACTCTCCCGGCCCAAATCCCGAAAAAGCCCCCTCGTTTTGCCCTCAAATAACTCCGGTTTCGAGGAAGCCCTCCGATGTCCCTGTCCGCCCTGGAATCCACCATCAACAGCGCCTTCGACGCACGCGACGGCATCTCGACCTCGACCAAGGGCGAAGTGCGCGACGCCGTGAACCAGTCGCTGGAGATTCTGGACAAGGGCGAGGCCCGCGTTGCCGAGCGCGGCGCCGACGGCAAGTGGAAGGTCAATCAGTGGCTGAAGAAGGCCGTGCTGCTCTCCTTTCGCCTCAACGACATGGACGTCATTCCCGGCGGCCCGGGCCAGGCGAACTGGTGGGACAAGGTGCCCTCGAAGTTCGAAGGCTGGGGCCCGAACCGTTTTCGCGATGCCGGTTTTCGGGCGGTGCCGGGCGCCGTGGTGCGCCGCTCGGCCTTCATTGCCAAGAACGTCGTGCTGATGCCGTCCTTCGTCAATCTCGGTGCTTACGTCGATGAGAGCACCATGGTGGACACCTGGGCCACCGTCGGCTCCTGCGCGCAGATCGGCAAGCGCGTGCACATCTCCGGCGGCGCCGGCATCGGCGGCGTGCTCGAGCCGCTCCAGGCCGAGCCCGTCATCATCGAGGACGACTGCTTCATCGGCGCGCGCTCCGAGGTCGCCGAGGGCGTCATCGTGCGCAAGGGCGCGGTGCTGTCGATGGGGGTGTTCCTGGGGGCCTCGACCAAGATCGTCGACCGCGAGACCGGCGAGATCTTCATGGGCGAAGTGCCCGAGTATTCGGTGGTGGTGCCCGGTGCGCTGCCCGGCAAGCCCATGAAGAACGGCCAGATCGGCCCGAGCACCGCCTGCGCCGTCATCGTCAAGCGCGTCGACGAGCGCACGCGTTCGAAGACCAGCATCAACGAGCTGCTGCGGGATTAATACCAGACTCATGACCGATGCCCTCTCTATTGCCCGCGATCTCATCCGCTGCCCCTCGGTAACCCCGGCTGACGCCGGCGCGCTGCGGGTGCTTGAACAAGCCCTCAATGCAGCCGGCTTCACCTGCCACCGCGTGACGTTCAGCGAACCCGGCACCGCCGATGTCGATAATCTCTATGCGCGGATCGGCAACGAGGGCCCGCACATCACCTTCGCCGGCCACACCGACGTGGTGCCGCCCGGCGACGAGAGCGCCTGGAGCGTCGGTGCCTTCTCGGGCGAAGTGAAGGACGGTTTCCTGCACGGCCGCGGCGCTGTCGACATGAAGGGTGGCATCGCCTGCTCGGTCGCCGCGGTGCTCGAGCATCTCGCTGCCAACGGCGGCAAGCCGCGCGCAGACGGACAAGGTTCGATCTCGTTCCTGATCACGGGCGACGAGGAAGACATCTCCATCAACGGCACCATCAAGCTGCTCAAATGGGCGGCCGAGCGCGGCGAAAAGTTCGACCATTGCGTGCTCGGCGAGCCCTCCAATGTCGAAACGCTCGGCGACACCATCAAGGTCGGCCGCCGCGGCTCGCAGTCGGGCACGCTCTATGTCGACGGCGTGCAGGGCCATGTCGCCTATCCGCATCGCGCGGCCAATCCGGTGCCGGATATTGCGCGGCTGATCGTTGCCATCAGCGACGAGCCGCTCGACCATGGCAGCGCGCAGTTCCAGGCGTCCAATCTCGAATTCACCTCGGTCGACGTCGGCAACAAGGCCAATAACGTCATCCCCGGCGAAGCCCGCGCAAAATTCAACATCCGCTACAACGACAACCATACGCAGGCGAGCCTGCGCGAGCTGGTCGAGACGCGCCTGACAAAGGCCTGCGGCAACCGCATCCGCGCCCGCATCGTCTGGGAGCCGTCGAACTCCAACGTGTTCGTGACCAAGCCGGGGCCGTTCACCGACCTCGCCGTCTCCGCGATCGAAGAGGTCACGGGCCGCAAGCCGGAGCTGTCGACCTCAGGCGGCACCTCGGATGCGCGCTTCATCTCGAGCTATTGCCCGGTGATCGAGTTCGGCCTGGTCGGCCAGACCATGCACCAGATCAACGAGCGCGTGCCGGTGGGGGATTTGGAGAAGCTGACGAAGGTGTATCGGGGGATTTTGACGCGGTATTTTGCCTAGGGCTGTGAGGCTATCTGGCTGCCGCCAATCACTCCTCCGTCATGCCCGGGCTTGTCCCGGGCATCCACGATCTTTGATGCCTCAAGAAAGATAAGATCGTGGATGGCCGGGACAAGCCCGGCCATGACGACGTGGCGAGAGTACGGGCACGTCTCACTGCGTGATCGTGTCGTACAGATCCTTCCATTCGGGATTGTCCTTGAGGATCAGCCTGACCTTCCAGGTCCGTGACCAATGCTTGATGTTGTGCTCGCGCTGGATCGCGGTCTGGATGTCTTCGTAGCGCTCGAAATAGACGAGCAGCTTGACGCCGTACTTCTTGGTGAAGCCAGGCACGAGTCCATTTCGGTGCTCGTAGATGCGACGAACAATATCGTTCGTCACACCGACATATAAAATGCCGTTGGCCGCGCTCGCCAGGATGTAGACCCATCCACCATGCATGGTCGCATGTTGACGCACGTGGATGGCCGGGACAAGCCCGGCCATGACGCCGGAGGCGGCATCACGCGCTCAATAATCCACCTTCACGAGATACAATCCGTCCGGCGGCGCGACAATGCCGCAAGCGGCGCGGTTGCGGGCTGCAAGCGCTGCGGAGAGATCGTCTGCGGTCCAGCGGCCTTCGCCGACCCAGACCAGCGATCCCACCATCGAGCGCACCTGGCTATGCAGGAACGAGCGCGCCGAGGTGACGATGACGATCTCGCGCCCGTCGCGCAGCACGTCGAGCTGGTCGAGCGTCTTCTCCGGCGACCTGGCCTGGCACTCGGTGTCGCGGAACGTGGTGAAATCGTGCCTGCCGAGCAGGCGCTGTGCCGCTGCATGCATCGCATCCGCATCGAGCCGGCGCGGCACACGCCAGGCATGGCCGATGTCGAGCGCGAGATTGGCGCGGGTATTGATGACCCGGTAGCGATAGTGGCGCTTCACGGCCGAGAAGCGGGCCTCGAAAGTATCAGGTACAATGTCGGCTTCGAGGACCGCGATCGGATGGGGGCGCAGATGCGCGTTGAGCCCATCGCGAAAACGGCCCGGTGGAAACTGCTTCTCGATGTCGACATGCGCGACCTGGCCGCGCGCGTGCACGCCGGCATCGGTGCGGCCTGCGCCATGCACCCGCGCATCCGCGCCGGTCATCGCCTTCACGGCCGCTTCCAGCGCGCCCTGCACCGAAGGCAGCGTCTCCTGCACCTGCCAGCCGAAGAAGGGTGCGCCGTCATATTCGATGGTGAGCTTGTAGCGGGGCATCTCAATCCGGTGGTGTCATCGTCCGGCTTGACCGGGCGATCCAGTACTCCGCAGCCTATCGGTTCGAACCGAGAAGTCTCAGCGTACTGGATACCCCGCCTTCGCGGGGTATGACAGCGTTAGGTGAATTTGGCTCCTGCCTTCAACGGCACACCCCGCAAGAAGTCCACGGCCTGCATCCGGGCCTTGCCCTCGCGCTGCAGCTCGAGGATGCGGATCGCGCCCTCGCCGCAGGCGATGGTAAGCTGGCCATCGAGCACCTCGCCCGGCGCACCGGAGCCCTTCGCCAGTTCGCAGCGCAGGATTTTTACGCGCGCATTCTCCGTGACACCGGCGAGCTCGGCCCAGGCACCGGGAAACGGCGACAGGCCGTGGATGTGGCGCAGCACCGCGTGCGCGGACTTGCTCCAGTCGATCCGTGCCTCGGCCTTGTCGATCTTGGCGGCGTAGGTGACGCCGTCCTCGCTCTGCTTCTTGAGCTGGAGGCCGCCGCGGTCGAGCGCGGCCATCGCGCGCACCATCAGATCGGCACCAAGCCGGGACAGGCGATCGTGCAGATCGACCGCGGTCATGTCATCGGTGATCGCGAGGCGCTCGGCCATGGCGACGTCGCCGGTGTCGAGGCCGATATCCATCTTCATCACCATCACGCCGCTCTCGGCATCGCCGGCCATGATCGCGCGATTGATGGGGGCTGCGCCGCGCCAGCGCGGCAGCAGCGAGGCGTGCAGGTTGTAGCAGCCGAGCTTTGGCGCATTGAGGATCGCCTGCGGCAGGATCATGCCGTAGGCGACGACGACGGCCGCATCGGCGTCAAACGCGCGAAACTCTTCCAGCGCTTCCGGTGTCTTCAACGTTTTCGGCGTCAGCACGGGAACGCCGAGTTTTCGCGCGGCTTCCTCGACCGGGGTCGGTTGCAATTGCAGCCCGCGCCGCCCGCCCGGCTTCGGCGCGCGGGTGTAGACAGCCACGATCTCGTGGCCATGCGCGACGAGCTCGAGCAGCGTCGGCACGGAAAAATCGGGCGTGCCCATGAAGATCAGGCGGAGGGACATCGACGGAGAACCTTACTCCGCGCGCTTGGCGGCTTTCTCGAACTTCTTGATCACGCGGTCGCGCTTGAGCTTCGAGAGATAGTCGACGAACAGCACGCCGTTGAGATGGTCGATCTCGTGCTGGATGCAGGTGGCGTAGAGGCCTTCGGCGTCCTCCTCGTGCACCTTGCCGTCCAGATCCGTGAAGCGCACGCGCACCTTCGCCGGCCGCTCGACCTCCTCGTAATATTCGGGGATCGACAGGCAGCCTTCCTCGTAGACAGACAGATCCGCGGAAGACGCGATGATCTCGGGATTGATGAAGACGCGCGGCTCCGGCCTGGTCTCGCCGTCCTGGTCGGGCTTGGCAAGGTCCATGGTGATCAGCCGCAGCGGCTGCGCGATCTGGATCGCTGCAAGCCCGATGCCGGGTGCGTCGTACATGGTCTCGAACATGTCGTCGGCAAGCTTGCGGATCTCCGGCGTGACCTTCTCGATCGGCTTGGAGACCAGACGCAGCTGCTTGTCGGGCAGGATGATGATTTCTCTGAGGGCCATGGCGGGCGATTTAAGCCGCGCGCGACAAGCGGTCAATGCGGCCGGGAGCGCGTTAATGCTTCGCTAACCATAAAACTTCAAGTTCTGTTAACCATAAAAATTAGGGATCGATTAACCATAAATGTTCGCTATTCGTTCGTGCGGACGGGCGAATCGGATAGAACGGCAGGCATGAACGACATCATTTTCATGCTCGGCGACTGGCCGGTGCGCACCATCGACGCGCTGATCGGCTTCGGCGCGCTGGTCCTCATCCTGCTGATTGCCATTGCGGTCGTGATCGCGCGCTCCGGGCGACGCGGCGCGGAACTCGCGATGGCGCACGCCATCCGCGCCGACGAGCTGGAGGAGCGGCTGAGCCAGGTCCTGCACGCCCAGAGCGAGGCCGCCGGCCGGGCCGACGCCATGACCCAGGCGTTGGCCGGCCGCCAGGCCGAGATGGCCCGGGCGGTCAACGAGCGGCTGGATTCGGTGACCCATCGGGTCGGCCAGTCCATGGAACATTCGACCCGCAACACCATGGAGAGCCTGCGCGCGCTGCACGAGCGGCTCGGCATCATCGACAACGCGCACAAGAACCTCACCGACCTCACCACGCAGGTGACGACCTTGCGCGACGTGCTCGCCAACAAGCAGTCGCGCGGCGCCTTTGGACAAGCGCGGATGGAGGCGATCGTCCAGGACGGCCTGCCGAAGGGCGCCTACGAATTCCAGTTCACGCTCTCGACCGGCAAGCGGCCCGACTGCGTGGTGTTCCTGCCCGACCAGCGCCCGCTTTGCATCGATGCGAAATTCCCGCTGGAAGCGATGACGGCGCTGCACGATGCCCGCACCGACGAGGAGAAGCGCGCCGCCACGCAGCGGCTGCGCGGCGACGTGATGAAGCATGTCAGCGACATCGCGGAAAAATATCTCGTCACCGGCGAGACCCAGGAGATGGCGCTGATGTTCGTGCCGTCGGAATCGGTCTACGCCGAGATCCATGACGGCTTCGACGACGTGATCCAGAAGGCCTATCGCGCCAAGGTCGTGCTGGTGTCGCCCTCGCTGCTGATGCTCGCGATCCAGGTGATGCAGCAGATCATGAAGGACGCGCGCATGCGCGATGCCGCCGACCAGATTCAGACCGAAGTGATCAAGCTCGGCGACGATTTGGGACGCCTGCGCGATCGCGTGCTGAAATTGCAGAAGCACTTTGCCGACGCGAACGAGGACGTCCGCCAGATCCTGATCTCCGCCGACAAGATCGAGAAGCGCGCAGGCAGAATCGAGGAGCTCGATTTCAGCAAGACCGACGCGCCGGCGGACGGCCCGCGGCTGGTGGCGTCAGGCGCGCCGGAGCTGTTTCCAAGGAAGCTCCAGGCGGGGGAGTGAGATCGAGGCAACCGTCATACCCCGCGCAGGCGGGGTATCCAGCACGCCGCGGCGGTCGTGATTGGGCCGAGGTGCTGGTGAATACTGGATCGTCCGCCTGCGCGGACGATGACAGCGTTGAGGTGGTCACATGGGCGGACGCCAGTACTACGTCTACATCCTCGCCAGCAGGATTGGCGGCACGCTTTACATTGGCGTGACAAATGACCTCATTCGCCGAGTGGCGGAGCACAAGTCAAAACTCATCGAGAGCTTCACGGAAAAGTACGACGTCGCAAGGCTCGTCTATTTTGAACAGTTCGACGATCCAGAGAACGCGATCAAGCGGGAGAAGCGGCTGAAGAAGTGGAACAGGGCCTGGAAGGTCCGATTGATCGAGACGAACAACCCGAATTGGGATGATCTTTATTCAGGGATAGCTGGGCCACCATGAGGCCGTCATGCCCCGCGAAGGCGGGGCATCCAGTACGCCGCGGCGGTCGTGATTGAGCCGAGGTGCTGGTGAATACTGGATCGTCCGCCTGCGCGGACGATGACACTGAAGGGGTATTGAGGGCTTTCGACTCATTAGCGGAGCGGGAGTCTTTTCAGCCAGAATCTGCTAACACCTCCCCATGACCGCACCCGACGCGACCTCCCCTGCCGCGACCTCCGCCCCCGCCCGCTCCTGGCGCGACAGCCTGGCTGTTTACCTGCAGCCGCGGGTGCTGATCGTGCTGTTCCTCGGCTTCTCCTCGGGGCTGCCGTTGGCGCTCTCGGGCTCGACGCTGCTGGTGTGGATGCGCGAGGCCGGGGTCGATCTCAAGACCATCGGGCTGTTTGCACTGGTCGGCACGCCCTACACACTGAAATTCCTGTGGGCGCCGCTGGTGGATGCGCTGCATGTGCCGCTGTTCACGCGCGCTTTCGGGCGGCGGCGCGGCTGGCTGCTGTTCTCGCAATTGCTGCTGATCGTCGCGATCCTGCTGCTGGCGCTGACCGATCCGGCGCGATCGCCCTTCTATGTGGCACTCGGCGCGCTGCTGGTGGCGACGACGTCGTCGACGCAGGACATCGTGGTCGACGCCTTCCGCGTCGAGAGCCTGCCCGAGAGCGAGCAGGCCGCCGGCATGGCGGCCTATGTCGCGGCCTATCGCATCGGCATGCTGGTTTCGACCGCGGGTGCGCTGTTCATTGTCTCCGGCTTCGAGAGCACCGGCATCACGCGCACGTCGGCCTGGATGTGGGGCTATGTGGTGATGGCGGCGATGGTGCTGATCGGGACGATCACGGCACTCGCGGCGACCGAGCCCGAGCAATCGGTGCGGGCGGAAGCCGTGACGCACGACGAGACCGCGTTTGCGCGCGTGCTGCGCGCGGCGATCGGCGCCTTCTCCGAGTTCCTGTCGCGCAAGGATGCGATCGCAGCGCTCGCCTTCGTCGTGCTGTTCAAGTTCACCGACGCGTTCTCGGGCACCATGACGGCGCCGTTCGTGATCGACCTCGGCTTCACCCGCAACGACTACGCGGCGATCGTGAAGGGCGTCGGCCTCGCCGCGACCCTGATCGGCGGCTTTGCCGGCGGCTTTGTGGCGCGGCGTTATTCGCTGGCAACCTCGCTCTGGATCGGTGGCGTGGTGCAGGCGCTGGCGAACCTGACCTTCTCCTGGCTCGCGCTGGTCGGCACTAACCAATGGGCGCTGGCGCTCGCGATCTGCGCCGAGAATTTCACCAGCGCGATCGGCACCGTGATCTTCGTCGCCTATCTCTCGGCGCTGTGCCAGAACCCGCTGCACACAGCGACGCAATATGCGCTGCTCACCGCGCTTGCAGCGGTGGGGCGGACCTATCTCTCGTCAGGAGCCGGCTTCGTGGCCGATACGACCGGCTGGCCGCTGTTCTTCTTGATCTGCGTGCTGGTGGCGATCCCGAGCCTGGTGTTGCTCGTCTGGCTGCAAAAGCGCGGGCATTTTGAGGCGCTGGGGCCCGTGCGGGTGTAGCGCCGCCCCTCCTACTTCCTCACCAAGCTCCACTTCGTGACCACGGCCTCGCTCATCTGGCCGGGATCGCTGGCGCAGGCGATCTCGTCGACCTTGACCGAGATCTCCTTGCCGACGAACGATTTCAACTGCGTGGCCTGCGTATCACTGGAGGTGACGAGCTGGAAGGTTTCAGGTCCGGTCTCGAGATTGCACAGCCCGTTCGGCGCCGGCAGGCTGCGCGGCTCGGAGGTGATCTGGTACATCGCAATCCGCTTGCCGGCGTTCTTGACGTCGCGGATCTTCATCGCATTCAGCTCGCCCGAGAGCACCTCGCCGGCGCTGATCGGCTTGCCGGGCTTCGAGGGCGGCGGCGCCTCGTCGTCCCGCTGCGCGGCGATGGCCGGTGTCACCAGCAGCAGCATCGTCGCGACCAAAGCCGATCGTGTGGCGAAAAGTTTCGTCATGTCGTCCGTTCCGTCAAGTCTGGATGGCTAGAACAGGGTCCGCTGCCGCATCGCGGCCGAGAGCGTGCCCTCATCGAGATAATCAAGCTCGCCACCAACGGGCACACCATGGGCCAGCCGGGTTACTTTTACGTTGGCGTCCTGAAGCAGATCGGTGATGTAATGCGCGGTGGTCTGTCCGTCGACTGTCGCATTCAGCGCAAGAATGATCTCGTGCACCTCGGCCGCATGCGCGCGCGCGACCAGCGCGTCGATGCTGAGGTCCTGCGGGCCGACGCCATCGAGCGGCGACAAGGTCGCGCCCAGCACGTGGTAGCGCCCCTGGGTCGCATTGGCCCGCTCCAGCGCCCAGAGATCGGCGACGTCGGCGACGACGACGATGATGGCGGGATCACGCTTCGGATCGGTGCAGATTGTGCAGGGATTTTGCGTATCGATGTTGCCGCAGGTCTTGCAGACCTGAACCTTGTCGAGCGCGACCTGCAGAGCGCCCGATAGCGGCATCATCAGCGCTTCGCGCTTCTTGATCAGATGCAGCGCCGCGCGCCGCGCGGAGCGCGGGCCCAAACCCGGCAGCCGCGCGAGAAGCTGGACGAGCCGCTCGATTTCGGGACCTGCAACCGCGCCCATATTACTGGCCGAACAGCCCCGGCGGCAGGCCGAGGCCGCCGGTCAGCGACTGCATCTTCTCCTGCATCGCGGTCTCCGCCTTGCGGCGGGCATCACCGAGCGCGGTGACCAGCAGATCTTCCAGCACCTCGCGCTCTTCGGCCTTCATCAGCGAGGGATCGATCTTGACGCCCTTGACGTCCATCTTCGCGGTCATGCGCACGGCGACGAGACCGCCGCCGGAGATGCCCTCGACCTCCACATTGGCGAGCTGCTCCTGCATCTCCTGCATCTTGGATTGCAGCTGCGCCGCCTGCTTCATCATGCCGAGAAAATCAGCCATGGGTGCTCGTCCTTGGAAAGCCTAAGTTGTTTTGGGCATGATCTTGTCGGAAAACCGCTTCACACTTTTCCGGATCATGCTCTAGAGATCGTCGTCGGCGTCGGAACCGTCGGGCGGATCGTCAGAGCCATAGTCAGCGTTAATATTGGTTTCCGGCGTCTCGGGGGCAAGCCTGCGGACCTCGACGACCTTCGCACCGGGGAAGCGCGACAGCACCTCCTGCACGCGCGGATCGGCCTCGGCGCTGCGCGCATGTTCCTGCTTGGCGGCCTGGCTCATCGAGCGCAGCGTCGCCTGGCCCTGCTCGTTGGAAACAATGATGGTCCAGCGGCGGCCGGTCCACAGCTCGAATTTTCGCGCGAGCTCGGAGATCATGGTTTTCGACGCGTTCGGCTCGAGCGCGACCTCCAGCCGGCCCTCCTCGAAACGAACGAGGCGCATGTCGCCTTCGAGCGCGGCCTTGGTCATGAGGTCGCGCTTCTGCCCGGCGAGCGCCACGAGCTGGGCGAAGCTGGTGATGCGCAGCTGGGGTGCCGCCCCCTGCGGGTCTGGCGCGGGCGCCGCCATTTGCGGCCGGGCACCGCCGCCGAATGCAGTCGGTGACGAGGTCGGCATGCGAACCGGCGCAGCAGAGGTCACGGACGCCGCGGAAGCCATCGGTGCCGCCGGCGCGCCGCTGCGCGCGGCACTGCCGCCCACGACCGGCGAACTGCCGCCGTTCTGCTCCAGCATCCTGACCGCCTCGTCCGGCGTCGGCAGGTCGGCGACATAGGCGATGCGCACCAGCACCATCTCGGCGGCCGCAGCCGGCCGGGTTGCGGCCTGCACCTCGGTGATGCCCTTGAGCAGCATCTGCCACATCCGCGACAGCACGCGCATGGAGATCTTCGAGGCGAAATCCCTGGCGCGCACGCGCTCGGTCTCGCCATAGGCGACGTTGTCGGCGGTTGCCGGCACGATCTTCACGCGGGTGACGAAATTGACGAACTCGGCGAGGTCCGAGAGCACGACGATCGGATCGGCGCCGACGTCGTACTGGTCGCGGAACTCCTTGAAGGCGCTCGCGATGTCACCGCGCGCCAGCGAATCGAAGAGGTCGATGACGCGGGTGCGGTCGGCAAGGCCCAGCATCTGCCTGACCGCATCGGCCTTCACCTGGCCTGCCGCATGCGCAATGGCCTGGTCGAGCAGCGACAGGGAGTCGCGCACGGAGCCTTCGGCCGCACGCGCGATGATGCCGAGCGCTTCGGGCTCGATCTCGACGTTCTCCTTCGCGGCGATGTTGGCGAGGTGCTTCATCAGCACGTCGGCCTCGACGCGGCGCAGGTCAAAGCGCTGGCAGCGCGACAGCACCGTAACCGGAACCTTGCGGATCTCGGTCGTGGCGAACACGAACTTGGCGTGCTCCGGCGGTTCCTCCAGCGTCTTCAGGAAGGCATTGAACGCCGCCGTCGACAGCATGTGGACTTCGTCGATGATGTAGACCTTGTAGCGGACGCTGGCCGGGGCGTAGCGCACGCTGTCATTGATCTGGCGGACGTCGTCGACGCCGGTATGCGAAGCCGCGTCCATCTCCAGCACGTCCATGTGCCGGCTTTCCATGATCGCCTGGCAGTGCACGCCCAGGGTCGGCATCTGGACGGTCGGCCCCTTCACCGAGCCGTCCGGCATCTCGTAGTTGAGAGCACGGGCCAGAATACGCGCGGTGGTGGTCTTGCCGACGCCGCGAACGCCGGTGAGGATCCAGGCCTGCGGAATGCGCCCGGTCTCGAACGCATTGGAGACGGTGCGGACCACAGCCTCCTGGCCGATCAGATCATCGAACGAGGAGGGGCGGTATTTGCGCGCGAGAACGCGGTAAGGCGCGTTGGCGGCCTGGCCGGCGCTGTCAGGAGTGGAAGGGGCGCCAGCGTCGGTCATCGGTCAATCCGCAATGGAATGTCTCTCGGCTGGCTTTTGCGGACAGGAGCGCGCAGGCGGGAAGCCCGCCGGCGCAATTCGCTCGAAAAAACAGGTAGGAGACTGACGAGCGACCCGATCCGGACCTCGTTAGGGCTGCTTCCTTCCGGACCTGACCCGGTTGGCGAGTGGCTCGTCCACCGCCAATCTCCCGGTCCCTATTTGGGGCCAAAAGGTCGGGAAAGCAAGCGGGTATCACTTTGGCGAGCTTGATCTTGCCCAGCATCCGGGCAATTCCGGGTCTGCCCAGCCGATAGGCTGTGCTTTCGCAGTCTCCGCCGCCTTGGTAAGAACGCTGCCGGAACCCCACCTGATCAGAAAAGCGATTGATCCCAATGGTTACACGTCGTGATGTTGCATCGATTGTCGGACTTGGCGCCATCGGCGCGGTGACCGCGAGCGCGCTGGCCTCTCCGGCTGTGGCCCAGGCGGCCGATCCCAACGAATCGACCTTTGCCCGCATCCGCCGCACCAAGAAGATGCGGATCGGCGCGGTCGGCGGCGGCGCGCCCTATTACATGAAGGATCTCGCCAGCGGCCAATGGAAGGGTTTTTACGTCGACATCGCCAAGGCGCTCGCCGACGACATGGAAGCCGAGCTCGAGATCACCGAAACCACCTGGGGCAATTCGGTGCTCGATCTCCAGTCCAACAAGATCGACATCTTCTTTGGCCTGAACCCGACCCCGAAGCGCGCGCTGGTGATCGACTTCTCGGTGCCGGTCTTCAACAACGCCTTTGGCATCCTCTGCAAGAAGGACTTCAAGCCGAAGAGCTGGGCCGAGCTGAACTCGCCCGACGTCAAGATCGCGGTCGACCAGGGCTCCTCGCACGACCAGGTCGTCAGCCGCCTGACGCCGAAGGCGCAGATCTCGCGGCTGAAGACCGCCGACGACGCCACCGCAGCGCTGCAGACCGGCCGCGTCGACGCGCAGTGCCTGATCACCATGCTGTCGCTGACCGTGCTGAAGAAGAACCCCTCGCTCGGCCAGTTCGTGCTGCCGACGCCGATCTTCGCCACCACCTCGAACGCCGGCTTTCGTCGCGAGACCGACAAGACCTTCCGCGACTACGTCAACACCTGGATCGACTTCAACAAGGGCCTCGGCTTCATCCGCAACGCCATCATCACTAACATGGAGCTGGTGGGCGTGACGGAGGCGGACATTCCGCCGGGCGTTTCGCTGTAGGTATCGCAAGCTTGGGGCAGTCTCGATCCTCGCGCGCCGCTCCACTCCCTCTCCCGCTTGCGGGAGAGGGCTGGGGTGAGGGTGTCTCCGCTGGCAAGACTCCCCAAGAGGAGAGAGCCCGCATCGCATCTTCGATGCGACGCGACCTCTCCCGCAAGCGGGAGAGGTGAAGCAAGAAAGCACGCATGTATCAGTGGGACTTCGGCATCCTCTGGAGCTATCGCTGGCTCTTTCTCAACGGGCTTGGCGTCACCGTCGGCTTCACGGTGGTCATTGTCGTGCTCGGCCTGGTGTTCGGCCTGTTCGGAGCGTTTGGCAGCCTGTCGCGCTTCAAGACCGTGCGCCTGACCGCCCTCACCTTCATCGAGGCGTTCCGCTGCACGCCGATCCTGGTGCAGCTGATCTGGTTCTATTACGCGCTGCCGATCCTGGCCGGTGTCGAGATGACGCCGATCACGGCCTCTGCGCTGGCGCTCTCGCTCTATGGCGGCTCGTTCTACTCGGAGATCATCCGCGGCGGCATCATCTCGATCGACCGCGGCCAGTCGGAAGCGGGGGCCGCGCTCGGCATGACGCCGGGGCAGTCCATGCGGCGTATCGTGCTGCCACAGGCGATCAAGCGCATGATCCCGGCGCTGATGAACCAGTCGATCATCCAGTTCAAGAACACTTCGCTGGTCTCGGTGCTCGCGGTGCCTGATCTGGTCTATCAAAGCCAGGTCGCCGCACATGACAGCTACCGGCCGCTCGAAACCTACACCGCCGTCGCGGTCGCCTATGCGGCGATCCTGATCCCCCTGACCATCCTCGCCAGGCGTGGCGAGAAGCGACTGGCGGTCAGCGAATGAGCGAGATGTCAAAGATCGAGATCCGAGCCTTGCGCAAGCGCTTCGGCAGCAACGAGGTCTTGAAGAACATCAATCTCGACGTCGCCAAGGGCGGCGTCGTGGCGCTGATCGGGCCGTCCGGCTCCGGCAAATCGACGCTGCTCCGCTGCATCAACCTGCTGGTCGCGCCCGACGGCGGCAGCGTCCGCGTCGGCGACACGCGCTTTGCGTTCGGCGATGGTTCCAAGCTCCCTGACGTGAGGACACTCGCAAGATTCCGCGCCACCACCGGCATGGTGTTCCAGCATTTCAACCTGTTCCCGCACATGACGACGTTGCAGAACGTGATGGAGGGACCGGTCACGGTGCGTCGCATGGCCAAGGCGGACGCCGAAAAGCTCGCACGTGCCCAACTTGCGAAAGTCGGACTTGCGGAGAAGGCCGATCAATATCCGGCGACGCTCTCCGGCGGCCAGAAGCAGCGCGTCGCGATCGCACGCGCGCTCGCGATGGAGCCTGATGTCATGCTGTTCGACGAGGCGACGTCGGCGCTCGATCCCGAGCTCGTCGGCGAGGTGCTGAATGTGATCCAGCAACTGGCCTCCGAGGGCATGACCATGGTGATCGTGACCCATGAAATCGCCTTCGCCCGCGAGGTCGCCGACCGCCTGATCTTTATGCGCGATGGCGTTGTGGTCGAGGAAGGCCCGGCGCGGCAGGTGATCGACAATCCACAGGAAGCCGCGACACGCGCCTTCCTCAGCCATTTCCACCGCACCGGCGCGCTGCCGCCGGCCAACGCGACACCGTGATGCCCGATATCGACCGCGTCTATCTCGTCACCGGTGCCGCCAGCGGCATCGGTCGCGCCACCGCAAAATTGCTCGGAGCGCCGGGGGTCGCCCTTCTGCTCCACACGCGCTCGAACGCAGAAGGTCTCGACGCCACTGCAACCGAAGCTGAGGCAAAGGGTGCGGTCGTGGCAAAGTGCCTCGGCGATCTCGCGGAGGAGGCAGCCGTCACCGACGCACTCGCCGCCACACAACGCGCTTTCGGCCGGCTCGACGGATTGATCCTGGTCGGCGGCCACGCCCGTCGTGGCAGCGCCATCGGCACGCCGGCGGATCAGTTTCGCCAGGCGATGGATGAATCCGCACTGGCGTTCACGCGGATGGTCGAGGCGGCGCTTCCGCTGCTGCGGGCCGGACAGGATGCGCGGATCGTCGCGGTATCCTCGTTCGTCGCACACGCGATCCGGCCTGAATTCGCGCCCTTCGCCGCCACCGCCGCGAGCCGTGCCGCGCTTGAAGCGCTTGTGCGGCTCACCGCGATGGAGCTCGCCAAGGACGGCATCACTGTGAATGCGGTTTCGCCGGGCCTCATCGTCAAGGACAAGCCGAGCGAGAGCCGGCTGTCGCCCGAGCAGATCGCCGCAACCGAAGCGCTGATCCCGATGCGCCGGCGCGGGCGGCCGGAAGAGGTCGCCGAGATCATCGCCTTCCTTGCGTCACCGGGAGCGTCTTACGTCACAGGCCAGATCTGGCACGTCAATGGAGGCCTGATATGACCGAAGCGACCGTCGAACGTCTCAGGCTGTTCCTGATCGAAAGCCCGATCAAGATGGCCCGCCTGCAGGGCGTCGGCAATGTCAAGGGCACCGTAAAGCGCGTGCTGATCGAGCTGACGTCGAGCGACGGTGTGATCGGCTGGGGCGAGGCGGCGCCGTGGGAGGTGTTCACGGGAACGGCTGAAGCAGCCTTCTCCGCGCTCGACATCTATCTGCGGCCGATCGTGCTCGGCAAGCCGGTCCGCCGCATCCGCGCGCTGATGGCCGAGCTCGACCGCGCGCTGATCGGGCACGCCGAGGCCAAGGTCGCGATCGAGATGGCGCTGCTCGACATCGTCGGCAAATCCTCGGGGCTTTCCGTTGCTGACCTCCTCGGCGGCCGCGTGCGCGACACGATTCCCCTCTCCTTCTCGATTGCCGATCCGGATTTCGCTGCTGATCTCGAGCGCATGCGAAGAATGGTTCCCGACGGCAATGTCATCTACAAGGTCAAGACCGGCGTGAAACCGCATCGCGAGGACCTCGATCATCTCGAAGCGATCCGCAAGGAGTTCGGCGACAACATCGATCTGCGGGTCGACTACAACCAGGCGCTGGCGCCGTTCGGCGCCATCAAGATCCTGCGCGATGTCGAGGCGTTCGCGCCGACCTTTATCGAGCAGCCGGTGCCGCGCAAATTTCTCGACATGATGGCGCAGCTCACCGCGGCGCTGGAAACGCCCGTGCTCGCCGACGAAAGCTGCTTCGACCGCCGCGACATGATGGACGTGGTGCGCCAGGAGGCCGCCGACGCCGTCTCGATCAAGCTGATGAAGGCCGGCGGCCTGTTCGAGGCGCAGGCGATCATGGCGATCGCCGACATCGCCGGCCTGCCCGGCTATGGCGGCACGTTGTGGGAGGGCGGCATAGGCCTTGCCGCCGGCACGCAGCTGATCGCGGCAACACCGGGCATCTCGCTCGGCTGCGAGTTCTACATGCCGCATCATGTTTTGACCGAGGATGTGCTCGAGGAGCGCGTCGCCAATCGCGGAGGTCACGTTGTCGTGCCCGACGGCCCCGGCCTCGGCATTCGCGTCAGCGAAGCCTCGATTCGCACCAACGCGCGGGTGCTGGCGGAGGCGTAAGCCTCGCCTTGGGGTGTACAACACCCGTTGCTGCCGTCCCGGCCCTGCGCAGGGACGACACCGAATGTGGAGCGCCGCTTTTCGCACCCAACGGGTCTCAGTCCCCTTCTTGACTCCTCCCAAATTCGTTATACAACATAACTATTCTGGCAAGGACGCAAATGACACAGGGAAACGCCGAGACCGCTGACGCGGGCGCCTCCGGCCTGCTTCGGATCGAGAGGGTGGACCGGGTTCTGACCGTGGGTCTGAACCGGCCGGCCAAGCGCAATGCGCTCAATGACGGCATCATCCTTGAAATCGGCGAGTGCTTTGCGTCCCTGCCCGAAGATATCGGTGCTGTCGTCATCCACGGCATCGGCGACCATTTCTCTTCCGGCCTCGACCTGTCCGAGCTGCAAGATCACGACGCCACGGGCGGCCTGTTGCATTCGCAGATGTGGCACCGGGTGTTCGACCGCATCCAGTACAGCCGCGTGCCCGTGATCGCGGCGCTGAAGGGCGCGGTGATCGGCGGCGGGCTCGAGCTTGCCTGCTCCGCCCACATCCGCGTCGCCGAGCCCACAGCCTATTTCGCGCTGCCCGAGGGACAGCGCGGCATCTTCGTCGGCGGCGGCGGCTCGGTGCGGCTGCCGCGGCTGATCGGCGTCGCGCGGATGATGGACATGATGCTGACCGGGCGCGTCTACAGCGCGACCGAGGGCGCGTCCTATGGCTTTGCGCAATACGTCACCGAAGCAGGTAACGGCCTCACCAAGGCGCTGGAGCTCGCGACCAAGATCGCGTCCAACGCGCCGCTGACGAATTTCGCCGTGCTCCAGGCGCTGCCGATGATCGCGGAGGCCAATCCGCAGACCGGCCTGTTGATGGAATCGCTGATGGCCACCGTCGCGCAGAGCGACAAAGAGGCAAAACGCAGGATCCGCGAATTCCTCGAGCACAAGACCGCCAAGGTAAAGCCGAAGTCATGAGTGCACAGCCGTCCTCTTCCAGCACAGAGCGCGGCGCGAGCAATTCTCCGCTGCGGCCGATCTCGTTCGGCGATCCCGTCGTCGACATCGAGCGTCGCGCCGACGGCACGATCTATTTGCGGCCGAAGCAGCCGCTCGGCGATTACCCCGTCCGCATCACCGAGCGCCTGCATCACTGGGCGACGACGACGCCGGATCGCGTGTTCATGGCGGAGCGCGAAGGCGGCCGCGGCTGGCGCAAGATCACCTATGCCGAGCTGCTCACCGCGAGCCGGCACATCGCATCAAGCCTGATCCAGCGCGGCCTGTCGGCCGAGCGGCCGGTCGTCATCCTCTCCGGCAATTCGATCGACCATGCGCTGCTGGCGTTCGGCGCGTTCTATGCGGGCATTCCGTTCTGTCCGGTATCGCCGGCCTATTCGCTGGTCTCAAAGGATTACGGCAAGCTCTCTTATCTGATGAAGCTGCTGACGCCCGGCCTGGTCTTCGCCGAGGACGCCGACAAGTTCGCGGACGCGCTTGCCGCCAACGTCTCGCTCGGCACCGAGATCGCCGCGTCCTATGGCCATGTGCCGGGCCGCGACATCACCTTGCTCGCCGATCTCATGGCAACGCCGATCCGAAGCGACCTCGACGCGGTGCATGGCAAGATCGGTCCCGACACGATCGCGAAATTCCTGCTGACGTCGGGCTCGACCGGCAATCCCAAGGCCGTCATCAACACCCAGCGCATGATCTGTGCCAACCAGGTGATGCTTCGCGAGACGCTCGCCTTCCTCAAGGACGAGCCGCCCGTCATCATCGACTGGCTGCCCTGGAATCATACCTTTGGCGGCAACCACAATATCGGGCTGACGCTCTATAACGGCGGCTCGATGTATCTCGACGCCGGCAAGCCGATCCCGGGCGGCATCGAGGAGACCGTGCGCAATCTCCAGGAGATTTCGCCAACGGTCTATTTCAACGTGCCCAAGGGTTACGAGTCGTTGCTGCCTTACTTGCGCGACGACCAGGGTCTTCGTGCAAAGTTCTTCGACCGGCTGCACGCGATGTTCTTCTCGGGCGCGGCGCTGTCGCCCTTCGTCTGGAACAGCCTCGACGAGCTCGCGGTGAAAGAAAAAGGCTATCGCGTCCCGATGCTGACCGGCCTCGGCGCAACCGAGACCGCGCCGTTCTTCATGTCGGTCAATCCGCGCACCAGCCGCTCCGGCCATGTCGGCCTTCCCGTGTCGGGCAACGACGCCAAGCTGGTGCCGAACAACGGCAAGATGGAAGTTCGTGCCAAGGGCCCGAACGTGATGCCCGGCTACTGGCGCCAGCCCGATATCACCGCAAAATCCTTCGACGAGGAAGGATTTTACAAGATGGGCGATGCGCTCAAGCCTGCCGATCCCGATGATCTCAACGCCGGCTTCGATTTCGACGGCCGCGTCAGCGAGGATTTCAAGCTCGCAAGCGGCACCTGGGTCAGCGTCGGTCCACTACGTGCGCGCTTCGTCGCGGCCTGCGCGCCGCTGGTGCGCGACGTCGTCATCGCCGGCATCAACCGCGATGAGGTTTCCGCGCTGGTGCTGCTCGATCTCGACGGTTGCCGCCTGATCAACCCCGCGCTGCCGGCCGACAATCTCGCCGCCACCGCCGGGGACCGGCTGGTGCGCGAAGCCCTCCGTGAGCGCTTGACCGGCTTTCTCTCTTCGGCCACCGGCTCCTCGACGCGGATCACGCGTGCGATCCTGCTGGACGTGCCGCTGTCGATCGACAAGGGCGAGGTCACCGACAAGGGCTCGATCAACCAGCGCGCGGTGATCGAGCATCGCGGCGCGCTGATCGAGGAGCTCTACGCTGCCAATCCATCGGACCGTGTGATATCGGTCGCTTAAGAAATCATCGCCAAGGGAGAACGCCATGTTGTTGAAGGATCAGGCAGCCATCGTCACCGGCGGTGCATCGGGACTGGGCGCCGCCACCGCGCGAAAGCTGGCGGCACAGGGCGCCAGGGTCGCAGTGTGCGATCTCAATACCAAGCTCGCGGAGACCGTTGCCGCCGAGATCAAGGGCGTGGCCGTGACCTGCGACGTCTCCGATGCCGCCTCCGCTGAAGCCGCGATCGCCCAGGCGACCAAGGCCCATGGCCCGGCCCGCGTGCTGGTCAACTGCGCCGGCATCGGCGTTGCGAAGCGCGTCGTCGGCCGTGACGGTCCGATGGCGCTCGCCGATTTCGACAAGGTTATCAAGGTCAATCTGATCGGCACTTTCAACATGCTGCGGCTTGCCGCGACCGAGATGTCCAAGCTCGAGCCGCAGGCGAGCGGCGAGCGCGGCGTCATCATCAACACCGCCTCGGTCGCCGCCTATGACGGCCAGATCGGCCAGTCGGCTTATTCGGCCTCCAAGGGCGGCATCGTCGGCATGACGCTGCCGATCGCGCGCGAGCTGGCCCAGTTCGGCGTTCGCGTGCTGACGATCGCGCCGGGCCTGTTCCTTACGCCGCTGCTGGCCAATCTGCCGCAGGAAGCCCAGGACTCGCTCGCCGCCGCGATCCCCTTCCCGCGCCGGCTCGGCCACGCCGACGAATTCGCCGCGCTCGCGCTGCACATGGTCGAGAACTCCTATCTGAACGGCGAGGTGGTGCGGCTCGACGGCTCCCTGCGCATGGCGCCGAAGTAAGAGAATCGCATGTTCGTGAACCGGCGCGAGGTCCAGATCCAGTGGGGCGACTGCGACCCCGCCAACATCGTCTACTACCCGCGCTATTTCGCGATGTTCGACGATTCGACGTCGACCTTGTTCGAGGTCGCCGGGTTCTCCAAGCAGGATCTGGTCCGCAAATACGGCCTGGTGGGCATCCCCATGGTCGACACGCGGTCCAGGTTCTACATCCCCTCGACCTATGGCGACTGGATCACCATCGAGACTAGAATCGAGAGCATCAAGCGCTCGAGCTTCGAGGTGAAGCACAACGTCTACAAGGGCGAGGCACTTGCAATCGAAGGTTTTGAGACCCGCGTCCTGGTCGGCCGCGATCCCGTTAACCCCGACAAGCTGAAATCGGCACCGTTTCCGTCGGAAATGGTAGCGAAATTCACAGGGAGCGAGATCCGGAGCTAATCGCGCATCACCAAAAGACGGGGCTGAAATGGCCCCGAATTTCTGCTTTCAAAGAAACACGAAAAGGGAGGAATAGATGAAACGCTTTTACCTGACCGCCGCCATCGCCGCAGTCGCGCTGGCGCTGCCGGCCCTGCCGGCGTTGGCCCAGGCCAACGAAATCACCATCGGCATCACCACCACCACGACCGGCCCGGGCGCAGCGCTCGGCATTCCCGAGCGTAACGCGCTGGAATTCGTGCCGAAGGAGATCGGCGGCGTGCCGCTGAAGGTGATCGTGCTCGACGACGGCGGCGATCCGACCACCGCCACCACCAACGCCCGCCGCTTCGTCACCGAATCCAAGGCCGACATCATCATGGGCTCGGCGCTGACGCCGCCGACGATCGCGGTCTCCAACGTCGCCAACGAGGCCGGCATTCCGCATTTCGGCCTCGCGCCGTTCCCGATCACGCCGGAACGCATGAAGTGGTCGGTGGCCATGCCGCAGCCGATTCCGATCATGGGCAAGGTGCTGTACGAGCACATGAAGTCTCACAACGTGAAGACGGTCGGCTATATCGGCTATTCCGACAGCTACGGCGACCTCTGGTTCAACGACTTCAAGGCCCAAGGCGTGTCAATGGGCATGACCTTGGCCGACGAGGAGCGGTTTGCCCGTCCCGACACGTCCGTGACCGGGCAGGTGCTGAAGCTCGTCGCCGCCAATCCCGGTGCGATCCTGATCGGCGCCTCCGGCACAGCGGCAGCACTGCCGCAAACCGAACTGCGCGAGCGCGGCTATCAGGGCCTGATCTACCAGACCCATGGCGCCGCCAGCATGGATTTCATCCGCATCGCCGGCAAGGCGGCAGAGGGCGTGCTGATGGCATCGGGCCCGGTAATGGATCCCGAGGACCAGCCGGACGAGGCAGCGACCAAGAAGCCGGGCCTCGCGCTCAACAGGGCTTACGAGGGCAAATACGGCCCGAACAGCCGCAGCCAGTTCGCCGGCCATTCCTACGACGCCTTCGAGATCCTGAAGCGCGTCATTCCGGTTGCGCTGAAGACGGCCAAGCCGGGCACGCCGGAATTCCGCGAGGCGATCCGTCAGGCGCTGCTGTCGGAGCGGGAAATCGCGGCGAGCCAGGGCGTCTACAATTTCACCGAGAAGGATCGCTACGGCCTCGACGACCGCTCGCGCATCCTGCTCACGGTCAAGGACGGCAAATACACGCTCGCGAAGTAAGCGGCGACAGGTTTCCAGGACGACGAGAGCCGGCCCGATGGGCCGGCTCTTTTCTTTTACACTACGCGCGCAATTGCATCAGGCCGCCTGTCGCAGCGGCGTCCAGGCGAACTCCGGATAGTAGGTGTCCATCATCCGGTCGACATAAGCGGTCAGGTTCGGAAATCCTTCCGCGCGCTCGCGCAGACGGGATTCGAAGAACGGCGTCAAGATGCCCGCAAGCGCGCCGAACGCGGTCGCGTCGACCCCGCTGGGCTTGTTGCCCATCAGATAGGATTTGTCGCCGAGCTGCACCGATAGTGCGAACAGCGAGCGAACCGCGAGCTCGACATCGTCATCGGGAGCGTGACGACCGAGGCCGGAGAGCAGGTAATTCTCGGCGACGCGGAATTGCGCGTCCTCGCGCAGCTTCTCGCGGCTGTGCTCGGGCGCCCCGTCGAAGAAATGCGCAGGGCCCTTGGCGAAATTGGCAGCATCGACCCAGCGCGCGCCGACCAGCGACCAATAGACGTGGTGCTCGATCATGCGCTCGAACGCCCAGGCCTGGGCGCGTTCGTGCAGGGAAAGACCGGCGTCGAAGTCGAAGCCGTAGCGGCGCTCGATATGGGCGCGGATGAAGGTGGAATCGGCCACGGCCTCGCCGCCGTCATCAATGAAAGGAAGCTGCCCCTTCGGCGACGCCGGCGGCATCGCGCGCTCCTTCCGGTAGGGCAGTCCCGCCATCTTGAGCTGCACCTCCGTCTTGGTGACGAAAGGGCTGATTTCCGGCAGGCCGAAGCCGGTGCCAAAGCCGTAAAGCGTGATCATTGGAGCTCTCCTGAACCTGCCGAAAGAGTTGATGGAACCTAGCGCCGGGCTGCTGCCACCATGGTGGCAGCAGCCGTGATATCTTCTGCGAAACGGGCCCCCCGCCAGGCACGGCCCATCACATGGCGGACCAGCGCGTCCGCGGCCTGGACCAGCGAGCGTGTCAGCATGGTCACGAGCGCAACGCGGAGATCGACGATGGTGAGATCGAAAGGTGCGAGGCGGCCGAAGACCCAGGTCTGCAGCGAGGCTAGCAACGAGGCCTGGCTCCGCCACAGCGGTCCGGCCGGACCGAGATGGGTTGGAATGATCATGGACAAATCCTCTTCAGTCGATGTGTTGTCCCGGTATAGAACTCCCCTGCTGCCAACATCCTGTCAGCAGCCACGCGCCGTTTTCTGATCCGCCCCCGATGAGAGAATCGTCATGAGACGCGCCGACCGGCTGTTTCAGATCATCCAGGTACTGAGGCGTACCCGTAAGCCGCTGACGGCGGACGCGATTGCGGCCGAGCTCGAGACGTCGAAGCGAACGATCTATCGCGACATCGCAACGCTGATGGGCCAGCGCGTGCCGATCCGTGGCGAAGCCGGCATGGGCTACATTCTCGAGAAGGGTTTTGACCTGCCACCCTTGATGCTGACACCCGACGAGATCGAGGCGGCGGTGCTGGGCGCACAATGGGTCGCGGGCCATGCCGACTCCACGCTGGCGCGCGCGGCCGAAGATCTGATGGCCAAGATCGCCGACACCGTGCCTGAACGCCTGCGTCCCTTCGTGCTGGAGCCTGCTAGCCGCGCGCGGCCGAGCTGGAACAGGGAGCCGGATCGCCTGGACATGGCGCGCACGCGCACCCAGATTCACGAGGGCAAGAAGATCATGCTGCGTTACCGCGACGAGCAGGGCCGCCCCAGCGAGCGCATGATCTGGCCGATCTCGGTCGGCTATCTCGAAGCCGTGCGCCTGCTCGCGGCCTGGTGCGAGCTGCGTAGCGATTTTCGCAGCTTCCGCACCGACCGCGTGGTAGATGCGACCTATCTCGACGAAAGATATCCGGAGCGGCGCGACGTGCTGCGCGCAAAATGGCGGCAGAGCCTGGTCTGGGGTCCGCCCAAGGATACCTGACAAGGACACATGACGCTGATGGAAGAGACCGATCTGTCGAGCCGTTGCCAGAGCTGCGGCGCCTGCTGCGGCTATTCGCAAAACTGGCCGCGCTTCTCGATCGAGAGCGACGAGGAGCTTGCGTTGATCCCGGAGACGCTCGTCAACGCGCGACAATCCGGCATGCGCTGCGAGGGCGATCGCTGTTCAGCGTTGCAGGGCGAGATCGGCAAGGCGACCACGTGCGGCATCTATGCGGTGCGGCCGGAGGTGTGCCGCACCTGCATGCCGGGCGACGCCGAATGCGCGATGGCACGGCGGAAGTTCGGACTGCCTGTGATCGAGACCGCTTAAGCCGGGACGGCTTCGCTGATCTCGTCGTCGATCTCGTCGTCCAGCGGTGCGAGCACCGAGAGCGGCTTGGTCGACAGCGTGATCGGCTTGCGGCCACCCGACACCGACGGGGACGATTTGGCCGAGCCCTGGCGCGACAGCGCGTAGAGCGTCGAGCCGACGCGGCCGCCGTTCTCGATCAGGTCGCGCTCGCTGCAGCTGGCTGCGATCGCGACGGCCAGCGAATGAAGATGGCTGCGGCGATAGCAGAACAGCGCCAGCCTGGCGCGCGCGTCAGGGGAAACACTCTCAACCAGCCTCGGCAGGCCACTCTCGCTGGCGCGGTACATCTCGCCAAGGAGCTCGTCGCGAACCGGGCAGAAATCGCTTTCATAAGCGTCGCGGCTTGAAAACATTGCAGTTCTCCCTCGTGTAGGGAAGATGCAGCGCAATTCTCTAATGAAAGGTTAACCACCCCGAGCGGTAGTCACCCGGGGTGCTTGCGCGTGGGCCACGAATCAACCGGTCGAGACTTGTTGCGTACCGCGTCGCGGGCCCGGGAACGACAGTGCCAGCAGTCAGTTCGCCGCCATGAAGATGGAGAGGCCGAAGCCGGTCAGATGGTGCAGCGCCTGGTCGACGCCGATCAGGGTCCAGAACCAGGGGTGCTCCTGGTTGACGCGGAAATTGGCCGAAACCCATCCCTTGGCGCGGTCGATCGTGATGTGAATGACGAAGTCGATCAGCGCCACGAACCAGAATTTCGGCGCCACGATCAGGATCAGCGGCAGCGCAACCGCAAAGTGAATCAGGCAATGCACCAGAAGCGGCAAAGCCCAGCCGTGCTTCTGGTCCTTGCCTTGCGCCATCCAGGCGGTCTGCAGCACGAAATCGGCGATGATGTGCTTGAAGGTAAGCAGCAACATCCAGCCAATGAGCGCTTCGACCGGAACCGCCGATGACAGAGGTGGAAACGACAAAGCTGACGCCCTCGTTGACCTAAAAGGAAAAAATGGAGCGTTCAGCGCAACTTCTTCTTGGACCCGTCAGAACATCGGGACCCCTGATTTATGACATCTCCCGCGACGGAATGCAGCCGGGGGAATTGGAAAATCGCCAACTGTGGCTAAACGGTGATAGCATAACCAAACGACGTGGATCGGTTGAGTAAGGTTACCTTCGGCGCGGAATTTGCATTCTCTCGCTGGAGCGCTATCATCCTCAGGTAGAGGATTATCGTTCTTTTTTCAGGCGCTTACGAATTTTTGAGCGTGCCGCCGGCGATGGCCGTGCCGCCCGCCATTTCGGGAACGAGGCCAGAGTGCTGCCATGAGTGCTGAAGGCCCGACCTCGTCAACCGAGCTCCCGCCGCCACGGCGTCCCAAGGTGATCAAGACCAATCAGCAGCAGGTCCTGCTGTATGTCGTGCTGACCCTGCTGCTGTCGCTTGCCACCGTCTGGGCCGGGCGCGTCTGGTGGCACAATTCGGAGACGCTGACTTTTGCCGTCGGCGCTCCCAACAGCGACGAAGCAATGTTCGCGACCAAGCTCGCCACACTGCTGAAGAACAGCGCCTCGCGCTTCCGGATCAAGATCGTCAACAACGCCGACAACGCCAAGGCGCTCGCGCAGTTCGATCGCAGGCAGGCCGATCTTGCCGTCCTGCGCACCGACGCCAAGGTGCCGCTGCGGGCGCGCACGCTCGCGATCCTTGAGCACGATCTCGTGCTGCTGCTCGGCCCCGGCAACAAGAAGATCAAGTCGCTCGCCGAGCTCAAGAAGAAGAAGGTCGCCGTTCTCGCCGAGAATGATTCGTCCCTCGCCTTCGTCCGCAGCATCCTCGATATTCCCGCCGACAGCCCCGACGCCGCGAAGATCCAGATGGCGCCGCAGGGCGCGACGCTGGACAAGCTGTTCGCGCCGGCCAGCGGCTTTGGTGCGGTGATTGCTGTCGTCCACGCCTCCAAGGCCGTGCGCGACAAGGCTTATGAGCAGGTCGCCAGGCGCGGCGGCTTCACGCTCAATGCCATCGACGAAGCCAAGGCGCTGGCGCGTAAATTCCCCGGCATTTCCGACGAGACGCTGACAGCCGGCACGCTGTCCGCCTCGCCCGAGATTCCCGACGACGATCTCGACACGATCGGCCTCGAATGGCTGCTGGTCGCGCAGTCCAAGATTTCGCCGACCACGGCTGGAGACATCGCGCGCATCGTCTACGAGAACAAGTCCGCGCTCGGGCTCGACAACGGCTTTGCCACCCATATCGAGCCGGCCTCAGTCGAGAAAGATGCCTTCGTGATGGCGCATCAGGGCGCCGCCGATTACATCAACGACGACACCAAGTCGTTCATGGATAAGTACAGCGACGTGATGTACCTGGGCGCCGCCGCGCTCAGCGTCATCGGCTCGATCTTCGCCGCGATCTACGCCAAGATCACCCGCGTCGCGCCAGAGAAGGCGAGCGAGCTCTCTACCGCGATCCTCGATATCGGGGAGCGGATCGAGCACGCCCATTCGCTGGATCAGCTCGAATGTCTCCAGGACGAGCTCGAGGGCATCTTGCGCGGCGCGGTGATCGGCTTGCGCGACGGCACGATCAGTACCGACGGGCTCGATACCTTCAAGCTCGGCTACGAATTCGTCCGCGACGAGATCGGGATGCGCCGCGACTACCTGAAGCGCCATGCCAGCGAGCTCGAGAAGATCGCCGCCCCCGCCGCGCTCCCCCCGCCCGAAGACAGCAACGTTGTGGTGGTGAAGACAGCTCAGAGCGCCTGACCTATCGATTCGCGCCTGGATGGCAGGCGCCCATCTCCTTTTGGCGAATCGCTGCCTGCAGCCCGTGGAACCGTTTCCCCACCGCAACCGTTGGCTTCCAGCACAACCGGAGAACGCACCATACGTCTACTCCTTCTCATCATCTTGCTGGGAATGCTGGTTGCGGTTGGTTATTTCGCCTACTCGGCCATGTCGGTCGGAGGCGGTCCGATCCCGACGGAAGGTTATGTGGCACTGGCGCTAGGAGCGGGGTTCTCCGTGGTCGTCGGCGTCGGCCTGATGATGCTGCTGTTCCTGAGCAGCCGCCGCGGTTACGACGAGCCTCCGCATTTCAAATAGCCAGCAGGCCCGGCACCTTCCCAGCCATTGGACGAGGCATCCGCGCCCTGATCGGGCGGATGGTGCGGCTGCCCGCCCCGTCGTTGACGGCTCCGGTGCGGGCGGGCACTTTGGCGCCCAAGTCCCAGCTCAAGTCCCGGCCCGGGACCGTCAGCACCAAGATCGAGCCGCCATTCCGCATGTCCAAGCCGATGTTTCCTGCTCTGGCCCAGTTCGTGGCCGCGACCGCCGGCCGCAACATGACCAAGGCGGCCTATGTGGCCGTGACGATCGGCGTGGTCAGCATGGTGCTGCTGACGCTCGATCCGGCCTATGAGACGGCGCACCGCTGGGTCGATTTCCTGCTGTGGGCTTGTCTCGCCTATTTCGTGTTCGAATGGCTGGTCCGGCTGCGCCACATGGCGCGGCAGGGGCGGCTGGGCCTCTACATGTCCTCCTCCGCCGGGCTGGTCGACGCCCTGGGGGCGCTGGCCGTGCCGGTCGCGCTGGTCCTCGGCGCCGAGCCCAAGACAGCTTGGCTGCTGAGCGTGCTCTGGGTCCTGAAGGTGGTGCCGGGCATTCCCGGCCTGCGCCAGCTCCGCCGCGTGCTGGTGCTGGAATCGGGCCCGCTGATCAGCGTGCTGGTGATCTTCCTGATGGTGGTCTTCCTGGCCTCGGTCGCCGAATATTTCCTGGAGCGGGACGTGCAGCCGCAGACATTTGGCAGCGTCCCTGCCGCGCTGTGGTGGGCGGTCGTCACGCTGACCACGACAGGTTATGGCGATGTCGTGCCGGTCACGCCGCTCGGCCGCATGGTCGCGGCGCTGGTGATGATCTCCGGCCTCGGCGTGTTCGGCCTCTGGACCGGTATTCTGGCGACCGGGTTCGCGGCGGAAACGCGGCGTGACAACTTCCTCAAGACCTGGGAATCCGTCAGCAAGGTACCGTTCTTCGCGGCGCTGGGGCCCGCGGCCATCGCCGACGTCACCCACATGCTGCGCACCATGGAGCTGCCGGCGCGCACCATGATCATCCGCAAGGGTGCGCAGGGCGACTGCATGTATTTTATCGCCGCCGGCGCGGTCGAGGTCGACCTCCCCGGCAAGAAGGTGCAGCTCGGCGAAGGCGCCTTCTTCGGCGAGATGGCACTGCTGGGCAACAACATGCGCGGCGCCAATGTCTCGACCACGAAAGTGTCGCGGCTGCTGGTGCTCGACCTCGTCGACTTCCGCGTGCTGATGGCGCGGCACCCAGACCTCGCCGAGACTATCGACGCCGAAGCGAAGCGCCGCACGCTCGAAAACACGTAAATGGAGACAAGAATGTCGGACACAGCCGACGCGGCCAGTGGCCCCGTGCTCGAAATCGATGGTGCGCGCGCCACCATCCGCTTGAACCGGCCGAAGCATCTCAACCGGCTCCAGGCGGAAGATCTCGGCGAGCTGACAAAGCTGTTCGACCGGGTCGAGGCCGATCCTGATATCCGCGTGCTGGTCCTGACCGGCACGGGACGCGCCTTCTCGGCCGGCTATGACCTCAATTCGGTCGCGGAGCGGGCAGCGAGCGCCAACGAGCAGCAGAGCGCCGGCTCGGCCTTCGAAGTCGTGGTCAACCGCCTGGAGGATCTCGGCGTGCCGACGATCTGCCGTCTCAATGGCGGCGTCTATGGCGGCTCGACCGACCTCGCGCTGGCCTGCGATTTCCGTATCGGCGTCGACACAGCCGAGATGTTCATGCCGGCGGCGCGGCTCGGACTGCACTACTACGGCAGCGGCATCAAACGCTACGTGACGCGGCTCGGCGTCGACAACGCCAAGAGGCTGTTTCTCACTGCGCAGAAGATCAGTGCTCCGGAGATGCTTCGGATCGGCTATCTCACCGCCATGGTTCCGGTGGAAACACTCGACGAGGAAGTCGACAAGCTCGCCAATATTCTCGCCGGCAATGCCCCAAACGCGATGCGCGGCATGAAACGCGCAATCAACGAATTCGTCCGCGGCGAGCTGGATGAGCAAGCCGCCGACCAGCGCCACCGCGACAGCATGCGCGGCGACGAGATCAAGGAAGGCATCAAGGCATTCGCGGAGAAGAGAGCGCCGAAATTCTGATCACGCCCGCTTCGACCGCATCGCGCGGACCTGCGTGAGCTTGAGATCGCGCGCGAGTGCCTGGTAGCGTTTGCTGTCGATAGCGTAGATCGCGATGCGGCCCTCGCTATCGGCATGAACGCCCCAGCCAAAGCGCTTGCCGAGGCCGGACGCACGCATGCAAGCTTGGCCTTTGGAGAAGAACGCCTTGCGGGCGAGGGTGCGCTCCTGCTTCGTCGCCTTCGCACCCAGTTCCCGACCAGCCGCAGACGTCGCGAAGATCACGTCGTCCGACGTGTATTTGTAGGGCTCCGTCGCGATCATCGCGTACTGCAGGTTCGCCACGGTCGGCTTTCCGGCGCGCGGCGGCGGATCTTCGCCGGTATGCGCCGGGCAGTCTTCGGCGACCCGGATGAAAGTATTGAAGCAGTTCGTCGTGTAAATCGGCTTTGTCATCTGATGACCGGCTTCTCTATCCTCCGACGGCCGCGGCATGCTGCGCCGCCATCTCGGCGTCGGTCGCATTTATCCGCTGGAACGCAGGGCGCGACGTTATGCGCTCGGAATAGCGGACAAACACGTCCTTCTTCGGCACGATACCGAACATCATCGTCCAACTGAACGCAACACCCCAGAGAATATCGGCCGCCGTCATCCGCTCGCCGAGCAGATATGGTCCCTTTGACAACTGCGCCTCGAGCGCACCCAGCATGGCGTCGTAATCCGCGTAGGGTGACTGCGTGACCGGCGCAGGCTCGCGCTGCATGAACTTGTCGATCAGCGCGGGCTCGAAGGAGGAGCCGTAGTAGGCGGTCCAGCGCAAATAGGGACCTCGCAGCGGATCGTTGAGCGCGGGCGCAAGGCCGGCCTGCGGAAACAGGTCGGCGAGATAGATGTAAATGGCCACCTGCTCGGTCACGAGCGCCTCGCCGTGCCGGATCGCCGGCACCTTGCCAAGCGGATTGATGGCGAGATAGGGCGGCCTCCGCTGCTCGCCGGCCTTCATGTTGAGGACGTGGAGATCGTAGGGCGCCCCGAGCTCCTCCAGCAGCACCCGCGTGCCGGTGGCGCGGCTCTGCGGCGAATAATACAGCGTGATGCGGTTCGGATCGGTCATGGCGGATCTCCCTTGGGCTCCCTTGGGCCGGCTTGCGATGGGTGCATCTCTAGCCGACCATACCTGACATCCTGTGTCAGGTATGGTCTAAAGGATCATGCGCGCGAGCCGGATGTTGTCGATCCTCACCACCCTCCAGGCCAGGGGGCAGGTCACTGCGCCCGAACTTGCAGAGGCCTGCGAGGTCTCGGTGCGCACGATCTATCGCGACATCGACGCGCTCGCGGCATCCGGCGTCCCCGTCTATGCCGACCGCGGTGCGGAGGGTGGCTACCGCCTGCTCGACGGCTATCGCGTGCGCCTCAACGGGCTGTCGCAGAGCGAAGCGGGCGCGCTGTTCCTGGCGGGATTGCCGGGCCCGGCGGCGGCGCTGGGGCTGGATGCCGCGATGATCGCCGCACAGAACAAGCTGATGGCGGCACTGCCCGCAAACTTGCGCGAAGACGCCGGCCGGATGCAGGAGCGTTTTCATCTGGACGCGCCAGGCTGGTTCGGCGAGCCGGAAGAGCCGAAGCATCTGCGCGCGATTGCCGGCGCGGCCCTGCGCGGGACACTCATCAAAATCCGCTATCAGAGCTGGCGCGCCGAGAAGCAGCGCCGTGTCGCTCCGCTCGGCCTCGTGCTGAAGGGCGGCAACTGGTATCTCGCCGGCCAGGTCGACGGCAGCGTGCGCACCTATCGCATCGCGCGCGTGCTCGACTGCACGGCGCTCGACGACCGCTTCGATCGTCCCGCCGATTTCGATCTCGCCGCCTACTGGCAGAATGCGACGCTGCGGCTCGAGGCCGAGATGCACCCGAACGTCGCGATCGTACGGCTCTCACCATTCGGCGTAAAGCTGCTCGATGCGCTGAGCCAGCCCTACGTCAAGGCGCGCACCCAGATCGAAGAGACGACTGATGCCGACGGCTGGTGCATCGCAAGGGTGCCGACCGGGAAGACATCATGGCATGCCGCAGCCGAATTGCTGCGGCTCGGGTCCGAGGTCGAGGTGCTGGAGCCCGCCGATCTCCGCGAGAAGATGGCCGAGATGACGCAGGCGATGGCCGCGCGCTATCGCGCGGCGCGGAAAGCCTGACGACGGCGCATCTCTCCGCAACCGACGAAACAATCCCGAAACACGATTCTCGCCTCATCGCGTGAACGCACTCGCGTGTCGCCTCGACCGAGAAGCAGGGACATAACAACGGCCTCGCGCCACACTGGAGAATAAGAATGTTTCGTAAGCTTGCTCTTGGTCTGATCGCCGCCGGTTCGCTCGGCGCTGCCGCCCTCGCGCCCACCGCTGCGTCGGCCCACGGCTTCCACCACTGGGGTCCCGGCTGGGGCTTCGGTTATGGTGGTCTCTACGTCAACACCGGCGTCAGCAACTGCTACCAGGAGCGCGTCGTCCAGACCCGCCGCGGCATGCGCGTTCGCGTCGTGAATGTCTGCGCCTACGGGATCTACTGATATCGTGCCGTCACGACAAAGCTCCGGTCGCGCTGCGGCCGGAGTTTTGCGTTGAGCTAAGCGCGCTTTCGATCCCGGCGAAACCACGCCCAGGTCTCGCGCGTCGTTCTGATATAGCCGCGTCCGCGATGGACGATCTCCCCATCGACGATTCCGTTAAGCTTCGGCAGCGCGTGAAACGGGATCGAGGGATAGGCGTGGTGCTCGACGTGGTAGGGCATGTTCCACGCAATCCATTTGACGATGGCGCCGGTATAGGTGGTGCGGGTGTTCTGGAACGCGCTGCGGGTACGGTCGCAACCGGTGTGCTCGGCATAGAGATAGGGCCGCAGGAAGAATTGCCCGATGATCACTGGCCCGATCCATATCCACAGAAGCAGTGCGGACGAGAACCACAGCGACAATGCGAGCAGCAACGCGTAGAGCGCGACATAGGCACGCGCCTCAGTCACGATGGTGCCACGCTTGTTCTCGGGGATCCAAGGCACGACCACTTTGCCGGTGGCGGCATGGCCGAGCATCAGCCGGAGCCGGCCGGCAACCTGAAGCAATCCGCTATAGGCAATCGCAAGCTGGGTGTCGGATGTCGGCTTGACGCCGACGATCAGTTCCGGGTCCTTGTCCGGATCCTGGGTGTAGCGATGATGGTCCCAGTGGAACAGGCAGTAATATTCATAGGGCAGTCCCATGATGAAGGCCGAGAAATAACCGACCGCGAGGTTGAAGCCACGACTTCTGAACGCGGTCTTGTGCGCAGTCTCATGCACCGCCATGAACAGGAACGCGACGAGATAGCCCTGCACTGCCATCAGCGGCAGCGCCCAGAGCACGCTATGGCGCGACGACACCATCGAGATCAGTACGCCAACCAGCACGATCATGCCATAATGACCGAGGCTTTGCGCCGCACCCCTGAGGTTCGAGCGCGCCGACAATTCGCGCAGCATGGCCGGGCTCAGTGGCTTCAGGCGATGGCCGGGCTCTGAAACAGTCGCGTCAATCATGATCGGATGCCTACATTACTTGCTGAGAAGCGCTGCGACCTCGGCCCTGAGGGGATGACGATGAAATAGCGGGCGGGATCGAGCACGCCGTCGGAGCCGATCAGCCACTCGGTGTCGACCTGCTGGGCGCTGAAGGAGGTCGGATTCAAGATGAGGTTGTCTTTGGCCGCGCTCAGCGTGCCATAGGTCTGGTAGGCAAGCTTCATCGCAAGGAATACGGCGCCGGATTGAAGCGCGACGTTGCCGGCTTCAAAGATCTGGTGGTCGCGCTGCCCGGTCATGCGTCCAACTCCCGCTCACGCGGCCGCAAAACCCGCCCGCCGCAACACCCATGCATCGAACGTGCCGGACCGGCATACGCATCATTGCGTCTCGCTTAATAACTGTACCAATCGTACAGTTAATTGGCGAAAGCAATGGGATTTCGATCGTCAGGCGATCGCCGCGATGTATCGCTCCACCGATGCCGCGAAGGCGGCCCTGGCGCCGGAAGCGATATTGCGGCCCCACCAGGCGCCGTAGATGCGGTCGAAGGCGAGCGGCTCGACCGCCGCCGCGATCCGCCGCACCGCGGCGGCGTTGAGCGGCATGTAGTTCGGATAGGAGTACATGAAGCTGAGGAAGCGGCGATCCATCGTCACCTGCGCGATATCGCCGGTCAGCAGCGCGCCCTTGCCCTCCGCGCCGCGCGCATGATGCAGCATGGTGGCGCCTGCGAAATGACCGCCGGTGCGAAGCAGCAGAATATCGTCGGAGATGCGATGGCTGTCTCCGGTCCAGTGCACGATCGCGGGATACGGCCGCATCACCCACTGACGATCGTCGGCGTGCAGATAGACCGGTACACCGCCGAACGCCTCGCTCCAGTCCGCAAACGCACCATAGAAATGCGGATGCGAGATCGCGATCGCCTTCAATCCGCCGAGCGAGCGGACATGCGCGATCGCGTCTGGCGTTGCCAGCGGCACGCAGTCCCACATCACGCAACCGTCCGCCAGCGGTACCAGCAAGGCGCGCTGGCCGATCGCAAAGCTCGGCTCGGACCCGATGCCGGTCAGGCCGAGATCGTCGCGCCAGACCACGCGATGACGCTCCGCCAGCGCCTCGCGCCTGAGGAAGGTTTGTCCCTTCCAGTTCACGAATTGCCGTTCGTCCTCGCAGATCGGACAGGACGTCGGCGGCTTTTCGCTGTCCGGGAATTGCGCGCCGCAGGTTTCGCAGGTCCAGAGGGGCATGGCCGTGATCCAGAAATGAGACCGTCGCAGACATGAAATGACATCGCGGTCCAGCGATCGCAAGTCCGGAGGAACCAACGCGGCCAGCACAGGTTACTTTCATGTCCGCCCCGGCACACATGGCCATCCATGCCCGCCTGCGCGAGATCACAGTCGATCGGCAGCATCACGTTCAGCGTCTCGATGACATCGCGCCCTTCCTCACCCCGTCTCTGGCCCCTCTACGCCGTCAACTTCTTCATGGCCGACATGCAGTCGGGCATTGGGCCGTTCGTCGGGGTGTTCCTGCAAGAGCGCGGCTGGGCAACCGGATTGATCGGCACGGCGCTGACGATCGGCAATGTCGCGGGCATGCTGGTCACGACGCCGATCGGCGGCTTCATCGATTCCAGCCGCAACAAGCGGCTATGGGTCGTCATCCCCGGCATCTGCGTGGTGCTGGCCTCCGCCATCATCCTGATCTCGCAAAATTTCTGGGCGGTCACGTTCTCGCAAGTTGCGCAATCGCTGGCGAGCGCCGCGATCGTGCCGGCGGTCACCGGGATCACGCTCGGCATCGCCAAGCAAAAGGGTTTCAATGCGCTGAACGGGCGCAATCAGGCCTTCAACCATGCGGGCAACATGGTCGGCGCGGCGCTGTCGGGGTATCTCGGATACAAATTCGGCTACGTCTGGGTGTTCGTGCTGGCTGCCGTCTTCGGCGCCGTCGCCGTCGCTTGCGTCCTGATGATTCCGGCCAAGGCCATCGATGATCGCCAGGCTCGCGGCAGCAAGGAAGACGAGAGCAAGAACCCGCCGGCCGGTCTCTCCGTTCTCTTCAAGCACAAGCCGCTGCTGGTGCTGGCGCTGGCATTGGCCATCTTCCATCTCGGCAACGCCGCCATCGTGCCGCTCTATGGCCTTGCCGCCGTGAGCGCAGGCGAGGCGAATGGTCCAAGCTTCGTCGCAACCATCGTCGTCATTGCCCAGGGCGTGATGATCGTGACGTCCCTGGTCGGCATGCAAGTCGCGGGGAAACGCAACTACTGGCCGGTGATCCTCGTCTCCTTCATGGTGCTACCGATCCGCGGCGTTCTCGCCTTCTTCGTCACGGGATGGTGGGGCGTCGTGCCGATGCAGGTGCTCGACGGCATCGGCACCGGACTGCAGACCGTCGCCGTCCCCGGCATGGTCGCGCGCTCGCTCGACGGCACCGGCCGCATCAATCTCGGCCAGGGCGCTGTCATCACTGTGCAGGGCATTGGCGCAAGCCTGAGCCCCGCACTCGGCGGCTGGATCGCGCAATGGATCGGCTACGGTCCGACCTTCCTGCTGCTCGGCGGCTTCGGCCTCGCCTCAATGGCACTGTGGCTGGCGTTCGGCGTGCACGTGAAGAAGTATTGAGGCGAACGCGCCTCAATAAAACTCCACCACGATCTTGCCGAAGTGCCCGCCCTGCTGCAGTCGCGCGCGACCTGCCAGGCTTTCATGACGACCGCTCCGCCTCAGGTGGCAAAATTCTTCTGGATCGCCTTGTCGAGCGTCTCGCCGCCGACGAAGCGCTGGCGCAACTCGCGCTTGAGCAGCTTGCCGCTGGGATTCTTCGGCAGGCTCTCGACGAAGATCACGCGCTTCGGCACCTTGAAATGCGCCATCTGGCCGGCGCAATGCCGGATGACGGCATCTTCATCCAGCTTCGCGCCGGTCTTGACCACGACGATCGCAGTCACAGCCTCGATCCAGCGCGGATCGGGCAAGCCCACGACGGCGACCTCGGAGACTTCAGGGATGCGATAGACCATCTCCTCGACCTCGCGGCTGGCGACATTCTCGCCACCGGTCTTGATCATGTCCTTGACGCGATCGACCACACTGATGTGGCCTTCGGCGTCAACAGTGGCGAGATCGCCGGAGTGAAACCAGCCGCCGGCAAACGCCGCCGCGGTTTTCACGGGATCGTTGTAATAACCGGAGAGCAGATGCGGCGAGCGGTGCACGATCTCACCGACCTCGCCAACCTTCACGTCTTCCATCGACAGGTTGACCACGCGCGTCTCGACATTGAGCACGGGCTTGCCGGCCGATCCGGCCTTGCGCAGCTGATCCTCCGGCCGCAACACGGTCGCGAGCGGCGCGATCTCGGTCTGGCCGTAGAAGTTCCAGAATTTTACGGCGGGCAGCCGACGCTGAAGCTCGAGCAATACCTCCACCGGCATGATCGAGGCGCCGTAATAGCCCTTCTGCAGCGTCGAAAGATCGGTCTTGTCGAAATTCGGCGAGCGCAGCATGGCGATCCAGATCGTCGGCGGCGCAAAGAACGAGGTGATGTTGTGCGCCTGGATCAACGCCAGAATGTTGTCCGCGGTCGGCTTGCCCGTGATCACGCCGGAGGCGCCGAGATAGATCTGCGGTCCCAGGAACACGTCGAGCTGCGCGCAATGATACAGCGGCAGGGCGTGCAGGAATTTGTCGTCTACGCTCATGCCGCCGTCGATGATGCAGCTGACATACTGCCACATCACCGCTTCATGGCTCAGCATCGCACCCTTGGGGAGCGATTCTGTACCGCTGGTGTAGACGATCTGCGCGAGATCGCGGCTGTCGACGGACGCCTCGAGGAACGAGCCGTCGGCATGAAGCAGATCGTCGAAGGTGGCGATGCCAGCGGGCGCCGTGGCGAAATCCTCGCCCGGCAGCCAGATCATCTTTTCGACAGCGCAATCCTTCGCGCTTGCGGCGCGCGCCGGCTCAACGAAATCGGGGCCAGTCGCGAGCAGTTTTGCGCCAGAGCTTTTCAGGATGAAATTGATCTCATCGGGATTGAGCATGAAGTTGATCGGCACCAGCACGGCGCCGATCCGCGCCACAGCGAAACGCAGCGCGGCGAAGGCATGCGAGTTGCGCGAGAGCACGGCAAGGCGGTCGCCCTTCCTCACGCCGAGACCCAGCAGGCCGCGGCCGAGCCGGTTGCAGATCGTATCCATCTCCGCAAAGGTCCAGCTCATGCTGCCGCAGCTCACCGCAAGCTTGGTCGGCTCGCGGCCCGCCGAGCGGCGCAAAAGGTCGCCGATGGAATGCTCGCGCGCTTTCGAGATGATGGCCGCGATATCGTTCGACATTTCCGTCCCCGGGAATCTGCACAAAGCGTAGTCGGCGCAATCTGCCGCGTCAAATCGATCCGAGCCCTGGCGGGCAGATGTTCGGCAAGCCGATCGACGATGGAATTGCAGCGCGGAAGCGGGCGGTCCAAAACCCATTCGGACACCGGTACATCCGTGAGCCGGAAGCGATAATGCAGACGCCCGTCAGCCTACTCATCGTGCAGCCAAAATGAACGTCGTTTGTGCATCGCACAAGCTCGTCCGGCGCCGAGATTTTGGATGGCCGCCGCCTACACGCAAGACCGGTTTGCGCGGACAAGCAAAAGCTTTGCGCTCCGGAGCAAGCCGGGTCCGGGCGTGTGGCCTATGAAGAACAAGAATCGGTCAATGAGATAGGCAGGAAGCGTTCGCTTGCATCAGGACAGATCAGCTGCTGCACAACCCGCCGTGCCGCCTGGATGGCGGTGGCCGTGAGAGCGCCGTCGTTGACCACGACGCGATTCAGCCAGCCGGTCCAAACCATCGCCGACATCGAGGCGCTGGAAGGGCGGCCCTACAACTCGCCCATCTCTTCCCGCAATCTGCATGATCTCTTCGAAGCTACGGCGCAGCTGCATCCCGACCGGCCGAAGCGCATCGTGCTGCTCGAGACCCTCCCGGTCACCGCAGTTGGCAAGATCTTCAAGCCCGCGCTTCGCGACATCGCTGTGCAGGAGAAAGTCCGAACCGAGATCGATCGGATCTTCGATCCGGACGTCGCGGCAGACATTCTCGTCGACAAAGACGCCAGACTGAATACGCTGGTCCACATCTCGATCGGCTCCAACGACCAGGCCCAGGTGAGGGCACTCACGGAAGGCCCGACACCGCTCCCACAGACCTATCGCACAGAGACCCGATCGTCATAACTGACCCACAGAGGCCGACGTCGAAGAAAGGCAATACGGGGATGAAGCGCTTTCGGTTCAACCAGCAGGAGATTGTCTTCGCCGTCTTCGCGCTGCTATTCCTCGTGTTCTCGATCTTCCTCAACGGCTTCCTGACCGCGGACAATATGCTGACGCTGCTCCAAAACGTGGCAGTGCTCGGCATCCTCGGCCTCGCCATGGCAATCGTCGTGATCGGCCGCGGCATCGACATCTCGCTGATCGCGGCCCTCGCCGTGCCCCCGGGGCTCGTGCTCCAGATGGTACAGAACGACCATTCGCTGCCGTTCTCGCTGCTGACCGCGGTGCTGCTCACGATCGCCTTCGGCCTCGTCAATGGCTGGCTGATCGCCTATGCCGAGGTGCCCTCGCTGTTTGCGACACTGGCAACGGGTCTGTTGCTCGCTGGGCTGGGACAAGCCGCGCTATTCCAGCTCGACGTCGTGCAATGGAGCCCGGGCATGAATGGCTTCGAACGTCTCGGACAGGGCACCGTTCTCGGCATTCCGACGTCGATCTGGATGTTCGCGGTCGCCTGCATCGTGGTCGCATTCCTGCTGCGCCAGACCCGCTGGGGCGCTTACATCTATGCGATCGGGGACAACCCTTACGCCGCGCGCGTGACCGGTATTCCCTCCCGCCCGATCATTGTCCTGCAATATGTCATCACCGCCCTGATCGGCTGCTTTGCCGGCCTCGTGCTGGCGGCCTCCGTCAATTCGATGCCGACCCGCATCTTCAACTCGACGCTGATCTACGACGTGATCCTGGTCGTCGTGCTGGGCGGCATCGGGCTCTCAGGCGGGCGTGGCGGCGTGCTGAACGTCATCATCGGCACGCTGCTGATCGGCACCATGCTGAATGGCATGACCATCATGGACATCTCCTACGCCGGGCAAAATCTCATTAAAGGCGTGGTCCTGCTGCTCGCCGTCATCACGGACTCTTTCCTGAATCCGCGCAACGAAGAAACGGCACAGCAGGGCGACATCTGAACGACCGACAAGAACGACAACCATAACCAAGGAGGAAGCAATGAAACATCTTGGCAATCCGACAAAGGCAGCGCTCGCCGCACTGACTCTCGCGGCAATGACCGCACCGGCTCAGGCCCAGCAGGGCCTGGACGAGCCGTTCCAGAAGCCATTCAAGGAAGCGCTCGCCGGCAAGACCGTGGCCTATGTGCCGGTGGCGATGAACTTCGACCTCACCGAGGGCTGGTATGCCGGACTGAAAAAGGAGCTTGAGCCGTTCGGCGTCAAGTTCGTGATCCGCGACGCCAACTGGAACACCAATGCCGGCGCGCAAGCCGTCACGTCGCTGATCTCCGAAAAGCCGGCGGTGATGGTGGTGCATAATCCGGACGTGCAGACCTACGCCAAGCTGCTGCAGCGCGCCGAGAATGAAGGCATCTACGTCATCCAGATCAATATGGGCTCGGCCTATCGCAGCTCCGCCTTCGTCGGCGCCAATTGGGTCGAGATCGGCGAACGCCAGACCGAAGGCGTGGTCAAGGCCTGCGAGGGAAAGTCGAACAAGATCGCGATCATCCAGGGCGCGCTGTCGGCCGCCGCGAGCGCCTATACGCTCAAGGGCGTCGAGAACGTCCTGGCCAAGCATCCCGAGATCAAGGTGGTGTCGAGCCAGGCCGCCGATTGGGACGCCGCCAAGGCCAAGGCGATCACGCAAACGGTGCTGAAGCAGAATCCCGACCTTTGCGGCATCGTCGGCTTCTGGGACGGCATGGACATCGGCACCGCAGCCGCGGTCAAGGAAGCGGGCCTCACCGGCAAGGTGTTTCTCGCGACCTCAGGCGGCGGCGAGCGCAAGGGCGCTTGCGAGCTGGTCAAGTCCGGCGCGTTCGATCTCAACATGAGCTACGACGTGCCGACCCAGGCGGCGCAGATGGCCGGCACGATCAAATGGCTGCTGTCATCGGGCGCGAAGCCCGGCTCGATCAAGGGCTCGGAATACACCACGCTGATCCCGATCACCAAGGAGAACGCCGACAGCCAGACGGCCTGCTGGAATCTCAGCGATCTCAAGAAATAGTCCGCCCCGACGCTCGAAGTCCCCGAGGCCATGCCTGTCTCGGGGACTTCGCTCCCACCATTGTCCACGCCCCGCTGGAATGCCGATGCGCGACACCCTGACGAGCCTACGTTACCGCTACTGGCCGGATCATCTGCTTGGTGAAATCCTGTCCAAGCGATGGACCGAGACAGCCATCCCGGTCATCCTTCTCCTGATCGTCGGCTTCGCGTTCAGCCGGTCCATCGACAACTTCCTGTCGCCGGCGAGCCTCGCCGACACCGCGCGCCAGGCCGGAGAGATCGGCTTTATCGCACTTGGGCTTGCGCTGGTCGTCATCGTCGGCGGCATCGATCTTTCCGTCGGCTCGATCTTCGCATTGACCGATTTCTGCGCGCTCTATCTGCTCGACGTGCTGGGCTGGCCGGTTCCGGCGGTGGTGGTCGCGACGCTGCTCTGCGGCGCGACGCTCGGCGCCGTCAACGGCATCCTGGTCGGGTATCTGCGGCTACGCGCTTTCATCACCACGCTGATCACGCTGATCATCTATCGCTCGGCCTACGATCTTCTGATCCAGCGCTACTCCAACGCGATCGCCTCGGCCTTCCCCGACATCCCGTCCTGGGACTTCATCGGCGCCGGTTCTGTCTTCGGTATTCCGACCGTCGCACTGGCCTATATCGTCATCGCGATCTTCGGCCACATCTTCATGACGCGGCTGCGGCCGGGCTGGCACATCACCGCGATCGGCGGCTCACGCCGTTCGGCGTATAATTCAGGCATTCCGGTTCGCTGGACGATCGCGCTCTGCTACGTCGCAAGCGGTGTGCTGACCAGCATTGGCGCGCTGTTCTTCGCCTCCCGGCTCGGCACGGTCGGCGGTGACATCGGCGTCGGCCTGGAGGTGATCGTGCTAACCGCGACCGTGCTCGGCGGCATCACGCTCGGCGGCGGCAAGGGCTCGGTCGCAAAATCTGCAGTCGGGGTGCTGATCGTGCTCCTGATCACCAACGGTCTCACGACCATGAACGCGCGCGGCGGCGTCAACCGTATGGCGCTCGCCGGCATCCTGCTCGTCGCCGCGATGGTCGACATCCGCTGGCAGAAGAACCGGACCCGCATCATCAGCAAGGTCTATGTCGCGCCGACCTATCACGAACTGCCACCGCCGCCACCGACCGAAATCGGGCAAGGCGGACCATTCGAGCAGAACGACAAGCTGCGTAACGTCGAGGCGATCGGCCTCGGCCGCATCGAGGCGCCGGAAGACGTCATCCTCGATCGCCACGACAATCTCTATGCCGGCTCACGCCACGGCGACATCATGCGCTTCCTCGCGCCCGACTATCAGACAATGGAGGTGTTCGCCCATATCGGCGGCCAACCGCTCGGCATGGCCTTCGACCGCGAGGACAATCTCTATGTCTGTATCGGCGGCATGGGGCTCTATCGCATCAAGCCTGACGGCTCCGTGGAGAAGGCGACCGACGAGACCAACCGCAGCATGCGCTCGGTCAACGACGATAGCCGCCTGCGGCTCGCCGACGACCTCGACATCACCGACGACGGCTTGATCTTCTTCTCCGAAGCAACGGTACGTTACGAGATGGACGAGTGGCCGATCGACGGCCTGGAAGCGCGCGGCAACGGCCGCATCATCTCCTACGACACCAAGACCGGCACCACGCGCACCGAGCTGCGCGGCCTCAAATTCCCCAACGGCATCTGCGTTGCCAGCGACGGCCAGTCGATCCTGTTCGCCGAGACGTTTGGCTGCTCGATCAAGCGTTATTGGTTCGCGGGCCCCAAGAAGGGCGCGGTCGAGGTGGTGATGGACAATCTGCCGGGTTACCCCGACAACATCAACCTCGCCTCCGACGGCAATTACTGGCTGGCGCTGGTCGGCATGCGCAGCCCCTCGCTCGACCTCGCCTGGAAGATGCCGGGCTTCCGCCGTCGCATGGCCAAGCGCGTGCCGGTCGACGAATGGCTGTTCCCCAACATCAACACCGGCTGCGTGGTCAAGTTCAACGAGCAGGGCAAGATCGTCGAATCGTTCTGGGACCTGCACGGCGAGAACCATCCGATGATCACCTCGATGCGCGAGCATCGCGGCTATCTCTATCTGGGCGGCATCCTCAACAACCGGATCGGTCGCTACAAGCTCGACAATGCCGATCCGAATTTCGTCCAGTATGACAAGCGGTGGGGAAAGCAGTCGTGATCGCTGCGGTCAGAGACTTCGCCAACCGCTTTCTTGGGCGCGGCGACGCCACCATCACAGTGCCGTCCTTCGACGGCGCATTGAAGCCCAACCAGAAGCTGGAATCGGCCGAGACCTTGCTGACATGCGAGGCGCCGGAAGATCTCGCCACCGACGGAAGCAACCTCTTCATCGCCGACGGCCAGCGGCTGATGTGCCTGAACGGCGGCACGGCATCGGAGGTGCGCAGTTTCGAGCAGCCGATATCGGCGCTCTGTGCACTTCCTGGCGGCGGCCTTGCCGTCGCACTCGAGGGACGCGAGGTGCGTGTGTACGCAAGCCCCTCGGCCGAGCAACCGAGCGTGACGTTCACCGATGCCGCGTTCAACGCCGTCAATGCGCTGGCGCTCGCGGACGACGACACGCTCATTGCAACGGACGGCTCGACGACATGCGGCATCGACGATTGGGCACGTGACCTCCTGGAGCTCAATCGGACCGGCCGCGTGTTCAAGCTCGATCCCGGCAGCAAGGCCGTGACACGATTGGCGCAGGGGTTCGGCTATGCCTTCGGCGCCTGCGCTCACGGCAACGCCATGCTGGTCAGCGAGAGCTGGCGCCATCGCCTCGTTCTCATCTCGCCAGGCGCATCGCCAAAGGTCGTGCTCGCTCACCTCCCCGTCTATCCGTCGCGGCTGTCGAAGGCCTCGGGCGGCGGCTATTGGCTCACCGCCTTCACCGCACGGACCCAGCTCGTCGAGTTCGTGTTGCGCGAGCCCAGTTACCGGCGCCGCATGATGGCCGAGATCGATCCAGCCTATTGGGTTGCGCCGCGCCTGCGCTCCGGACGTTCATTCAAGGAGCCGATGCAAGGCGCGCACATCAAAACCATGGGCGTGATCAAGCCATGGGCGCCGCCGCGCTCCTATGGCCTCGTCATCCGTCTCGATGCGGACGGCCAGCCGCTCTACTCGCTGCATAGCAGGGTCGACGGCATCAACCACGGCATCGTCGCGGCCATCGAGATGGGCGACGATCTCGTCCTGATCGCCAAGGGGCCCGGCCGGGTCCTGCGACTGCCCCTTGCTGGCCTTGCCGAGGAGTTTCGCCCATGAGCGACATCGCACTCTCGCTGCGCAAGGCGACAAAACTCTACGCCGGCGTGCCGGCCATCGACGGGGTCGACTTCGAGCTCCGCCGCGGCGAGATCCACGCGCTGGTCGGCGAGAATGGCGCGGGCAAGTCAACCCTGACCAAGGTGATGGCGGGCGTGGTGATGCTGACCTCGGGGACCATGACGATCGACGGCGCCGATGTCGCACCGAAGACGCCGCTGGAGGCGCGCAATCTCGGCATCGCCATGGTGTTCCAGGAGAACAGCCTGGTGCCGACCATGACGGTCGCGCAGAATCTGTTTCTTGGGCAGGAGAAATTTTACAACCGCCTGCGCGGCATCTACATCGCCGCGCAGCAGTTTTTGCAATCGCTCAATTTCGACGTCACGCCGACCGCAACCGTCAGCGGCCTCGGCGCAGCCAAGAAGCAGATGGTCGAGATCGCGCGCGCGGTCCTGCACCGCGCCAAGGTCATCATCTTCGACGAGCCGACCGCATCGCTGACGCCGGAAGAGAAGAAATACTTCTTCGACCTTGTCCGCGATCTCAAGAAGCGCGGCGTCTCGATCGTCTTCATCTCGCACGCCCTGGAAGAAGCGCTGCTGCTCGCCGACCGCATCACGGTGCTGCGCGACGGCAAGCATGTCGTGACCGACGATGTCGCCAAGTTCGATCGCGCCGCGATCGTGCAGGCCATGGTCGGACGCGACCTCTCCAACACGCTCTATGGCGCGCGGAAAAGCAGCGTGCGGCCGGCGGGCGCGCGAGTGCTCACGGTGCAGAATTTGAAGATGGCGCCGATGGTGAAGAACAACTCTCTATCGGTATTTGCGGGCCAGATCACCGGCGTGTTCGGCCTCGTCGGCGCGGGCCGCACTGAGACCTTCAAGATCGTCGCGGGCGTACTCAAGCGCGACTTCTTCCACGGCGGCGAGATCCTGCTGCACGACCAGCCGGTGCGCTACCGGGTGCCGGCACCGGCGGTCAAGGCCGGCATCGCCTATGTCACCGAGGACCGAAAGGTCGAGGGTTTCTTCGAGACGTCCTCGATCGCGCGCAACATCTATCTCGGCCTGCTGTCGAAATTTCCACGGGGCCGCATGATGCTGTCGCGGCGGGAAAACGATGCGGTCGGCAAGACCTGGATCGAGAAGCTCAGGGTTCGTGCCATCGGCGACGACGGCAAGGTGGTCGAGCTGTCCGGCGGCAATCAGCAGAAGGTCGTGATCGCCAAATCGCTGGTGCAGGAGCCCGACCTGATCATCTTCGACGAGCCGACCCGCGGCGTCGACGTCGGCGCCATCGTCGAGATCCACGAGCTGATCAACAGGCTCGCCGACGAGGGCAAGGCGGTCGTGGTGATCTCATCCTATTTGCCCGAGATCATGGCGCTGTCCGACCGGATCCTGGTCTCGCGCCAGGGCAAGGTGGTGGAGGAATTCTCCGCGCTGGAAGCGACGGAGGAGAAGATCATGTACGCGGCCATTCACTAGAGGCGCGGCCGTCTACAGCTTGTGCCCCTTCTGGCGCAGCGCCTCGATCAGGCGCTGCTTCAACTCGTCGGCGGCCTTCTGGCTGACGTCCTGGCCGATCTGCGCACTCGCCTGCGCCAGCGCATCGGATTCCGCCAGCAGCTTTTGTCCGGCCGGCTGGGCGTAGAACGCCTCGATCTGGTGCAGCTCGTCCAGGGTGAAGCTTGCGGCATAGACGGCGGCGATCCGGTCGATCATCGAGGCGAGGAACGGGGCGTAGATCTCCGCGCCCGGCGCCGTCATCGCGTCATAGTCGCGCTCGATCTCCGGCCTGTCCTGCGCCACCACCGGCCGCAGCTTGAGCAGGAGCTGCGGCAGCAGCGCGCGATACTGATCTCCTATCTTCAGGGTGACCACGAGCTTGCGCGCCGCATTCATCGCCTCGGGCGACGGCGTGTCGGCCCATGCGCCGCCGGCGAGGAGCAGGAGAATGCCGGCGATCGTCAACCAACGTCTGGACATGGATCTCTCCACTCAGCGGCTCGCATTGGGGGCCGGTGCGATCTCGACGGCCGTCTCGGGCTCCTCAACGTCGGTCACTTTCACGAACAGGTTCGGCACCCGCTCGGCGCGATCGAGCAGCCAGGCGGCGCCGACCATGATGGCGATGCCGAGGAGCGAGACCGCGAGCTGCTCCCAGACGCCCTTTGTGTATTGCGTCAGGATCCAGTGTGCGGAGAACGACAGGAAGACGCCGAGGCAGAAAATCGGCAGCGAATGCTGGCCGCAGAGAATGACGGGACGCAGCCACGCAGTGTGCAGCGCCTTCCATTTGCGCGAGACGAAATGCGTCACCCAGATCGCCAGCGCCAGGAAATGCGTGAAGCGCAGCATGTCGAGATCGGTCTTGTCGATCGGGTAGATCGCCTTGATCATCCATTTCGGGATCATGGCCTCGAGCGCGTGGACGTGCCACGTCATCACGATCAGGAGGGCGAAGACGAGCCACGCCGCGGCCAGTGCCATCGCGGTCCTCGACCACACCCATTCGCCGATCTTGTCGATCTGGCCGATGCCGCACCAGGCGGCGAACACGAACATCAGCTGCCAGCAGAACGGATTGAAATACCAGGTCGTGCCGGGCGGATAGGAGGCGACGTTCCAGTCGAACCAGCGCGACAACACATAGAGCACCACGGACGCCGCAAGCGTCAGGCTCGGCCGGCGCACCAGGCACCAGACGATGAAGGGCGCGGCGAACACCAGCGTGATGTAGAGCGGCAGCACGTCGAGATTGACCGGCTTGTATTTCAAGAGGATCGCCTGCCCGATCAGCTCGTCCGGATGCGCCAGGAAATTGAAGACGTTGAACTCGTGCTCGTACATCGGATTGTCGAAGCGGCGGGCGGTGCGGGCGATCTGCGCCGTGAACAGCAGGAACAGCATGATGTGGGCGACATACATTTCCGCCGCCCGCCGCCACAGCCGCTTCAGCGCGGCGAGGAACCAGCCGCCGGCGACGATCGGCCCGTAGATCCAGCCGACCAGATAGCCGGAGATGAAGACGAAGAACTCGGCGGCGTCGCTGAAGCCGTAATTGCGCAGCGTCAGCCAGGCCACGACGTCGTGCGGGATGTGATCGAGGAAGATCATCCACAGGCCGATGCCGCGGAAGAGGTCGAGCCGCAAGTCGCGCTCGACCGGCGCCAACAGTGCTGACTGGTCCCGCATGATCATGGCCCCCGCCTCGTCCGGTGGGCGTCGCGCCGTCGCGGCGCCGATGAATTCGGATGCTAAAATAGATCAATCAAATCGTCACCTGACCCGGTGACCAGAACCCCGACGGTAGCCGACCTTGGCGTCCGCGCAAGGGACTTTGTCATCGCGACGCACGGCCGCCGGCCATAAAGCCGAAAACAACCCCATGCACAGTAGCTAAGTCCTTGTATCGCCTGCGAAACTTATCTGACCCGTCGGGCAAAAACCCCACGCGTCGCGCGCCCCGGAATCAGGTCAGCTGATCGCCCTCGGCAACCATGCCGTTCAACATCGCTTCGGCCTTCTGTTGCAGTGGCTTCGCGCCGCTTTCGGAGGCGATGGCGATCGCTGCGCGCAAGGCCGCCAGGATGATGGTCCGGCTCTCTGCGCTCGATGGCGGCGTCACCACGGCCTCGCCGAACAGGGCCTCGGCCTCGAGGCCGGAGAAGCCCTGCTGGCGCGCGGTGTTGCGCGCCTCGCGCAGCATGTTCTGGGCCGCCTGGACATCGCCGAGCTGGTTGGTCGCCAAGGCGAGGTAGATCGACGAGCGCAGCACCGCCGAGGTATAGCCGACGCTGCGCGCCTCTTCGCGCGCCTCGGCCAGCATGCCGCGCGCCCGGTCGAACAGCCCCTGCTCCAGATAGGCGATGCCGAGATGGCAGGCGAGCACCGGCACGAACAGCCGGATGCCGTGTTTTTGCGCCAGCACAAAACCGCCTTCGAGAATGGACGCGGCCGCTGCCGGATCGCCCCGGCCAAGCATCAGCCAGCCGCCGCTATAGGCGGCGGCAACGCGGTCATAGGGGCGGCTGGTTTCCTCCGCGATCGCGTCGGCGTGTCGCTGAAGCCGTTCCGCGGCATCAATCTCGTCCATGACGGTGTGGTTGATGCTGCCCATCATGCAGCAAAGCAGCAACGCGTATTTCGCTGTCGTCCCGAAGGGCGCACTCGCCTCCGGCCCCATCAATTGGGCGCGGGCTCGTGCGAACAAACCGTCCGCCTCGCGATAGCGGCCGGCGAGGAAGTAAACCTGACCGAGACCGTATTGCGCGGCGTTGAGCCAGCCGGAGCTGTCCGAACGCTCTGCGAGGCTCACGACTTCCTCGTTGAGCCTGATCGCTTCGGCCGGCGTGCCATAGAAATTCTGCGCCGCCGCCATGACCGTCATGGCCGCCACCTTCCGCCCGATGTCGTTGATTGCATCGGCGCGACGCTCGGCTTCCTTGCCGAGGTTCAGCCATTCGGAAACATGGCCGGACCCGATGAACGCCGCGCGCGCTTCGATGCGGATGTCCACGGCCTTGGCTTCCCGCGCGGGATTTTCCGGGGTCATGTCCAGCGATCGCATCGCGGTCTCGAAATAGTCCGCGGCGTCGGTAAACGCGGACCGCGCCAGACATTTCTGCGCGGAGGCCAGGCCGTAGTGGAAAGCTTTGTCCCAATCCTTGGCCCGCGTGGCGTGATAGCAGAGCTTGTCGGAATCCTCAGCCCCGCTGCCTTCCAGTGCAGCCAGAATGCGGGCGTGGATGTCCTCGCGCACCTTGTCGACCATCGAATCGTAGGTGACCTGGCGAACCATCTCGTGGCGGAACTCCAGCGAATCCTCCAATTCGCTGTCGATCCGAACCAGCAGCTCGGTGCGATCTAGCGAGACGAGGCAGCCGCGCAGGGCATCTTCGGGCAGGATCGCAATCTTCCGCAGCGTGGCCTCGCTCGACCGCGCCCCCAGCGCCGCCGCGACCTGCAAGACGGACCGTTCCTGCTTCGACACGCGGTCGAGGCGTGCCGCGATCACGCCCTGAATGCTGGTGGGAATACCGAGCTCGTCGATCGGGCGCACCAGAGCGAGGTCGCCCCACTCGCCGCGCAAGGTGCCGCTGTCCTTCAGACCGCGGCAGACCTCCTCGATGAACAGGGGCACGTTGGCCGTATGGGAGATGATCCGGCTCTTCAGATCGGCGTTGGTCTCGGACGATCCGAGCATGTCGGACAGCATCTCCAGCCCCGAATCGTCGTCGAGCGGCCGCATCGCGACGATCTCGGCATGGCAGCGCGCGATCCAGACCGGCATGCCGTTCGGGCGGGAGGTGAGCAGCACCAGGAGATCGGGCACCGCCAGCGAGGCAATGGCGGCGACGACGACGTCGCTGGCCCGGTCGATCCAGTGCAGATCCTCCAAAAGCAGGATCGTCGGCTGGCGACCGGCCAGGCTCTGGATGACGGCGCAGCTCGCATCGGAGATCACGCGTCCGCGGGCGTGAGGCTCGAGCTCGTCCCATTGCGGGTTCGCGATCGCTACATCGAGCACCGCGTCGAGGGCACTCTGCTGGATCGCAGGCAAGTCCTTCAGGGGATCGCCGGGATTGCCGGGGTCCCTTGCGGCTGCGTCGATGGCCGATAGCAGGATTCGCTTGAGCGTGCTGAATGGAGCTCCCTGGAGATTCGGGCTGCACTCGGCGTCGATCAGCCGCCAGCCCTCTCCCCTGAGCTTCTGGGCGAACTCGTGCGCCAGCCGGGATTTGCCGATGCCGGCATCGCCGAGCAGCAGGACTGTCTGCCGGCTGGCCCTGGCCTGCCCGGCCGCGCGGTCCAGCAGGGCCCGCTCCGTGGTACGATCGACAAATCGGGAGACGCTGCGGGCGCGCCGGACCCGCCAGCTCGAGAGATCGCTGGCACTGACGATCCGGTAGACCGGCACGGGCTGGCTGAAGCCGCGCAGCGATTTGCCGCCGAGAGATTCGAACCGGACATGCCCGTCGGCGAGATTCTGGCAGGCTTCCGAAACGTAGATCTGGTTCGCCTCTGCCTCCTGCTCCAGCCGCGCGGCCAGATGCTGAGCGGCGCCGCCGATCTCGTAGACCTTGGAGAATTCGCTGGCGACCATGTAGGCAACGACGTGGCCGGAGTGCAGGCCGACCCGAACCTGAAGGGCGGGATCACCGAGGCTGGCGACGCGCCGGACCAGCTCGATCGCGGCATGGCACGCCAGCGGCGCATGGTTGTCGTCCGCGATCGGGGCACCGAACACCGCGGCAAGCCCGTCGCCCAGCTCCTTGCTGACGATGCCGCCGAACTGCCGGACCGCGCCGCGCATGGCGGCCAGCGCCGGCTCCAGGCGCGAGACCGCCGCCTCCGGATCCAATTCAGCAACAAGACCCGTGGAGTCGATGACGTCAGCACGAAGAATCGTGACGAACCGCCGTTCGCTGTCGGGATCCGACCGCCGGACGGCCGCGCCGCATTTGGGGCACCGGCTCCCGCCTGGGTCGATCGGCGACCGACATGCAGCGCAATGCATTCCCGTGCTCTCAAGTGATTCCAAAGGCACTGTCGATCGGGCCCCCGCGCGCGGATCGCGCCAAGATCGCTTATCGAACCTTGCTTAGCAACGCCTACTAGCAGGGCAGACGATCCATCCCCGGCGGAGTGCTGCCAAAGCGGTTGGTGATCTGGACGATTCACAGTCTCTGGTGGTAGCCTCGCGAATGTCGCGCGGAAAAAAGAGGCTGCGAATCGTGGGCTGCCAGGCTCTCGTCGCAGCCGGCAAGTTTCGCAGAGCGGCATATTCCCGGGGAAGCCAAGGGACTCATTGAGGGGCAAACATATGGGTATGCGAGTTTATACGGGCCGGCCATTTAAGGACCTGATGAATGCGAATTACTTTCCTTTGGAGAACATGAAGAAGAGCGTCAAAAAGCTCAAAGCGTCAGAAAACATTCACCTGCCGACCCTGGAATACGGCCAGTATCATTTGATCCTGGTCCCAAAGAGCAAATGGCCGCAAGGAAGCGCAAAGCACTGGCACAAGGAGAAGGGCCGCGCCCGCGTCGATCTCGCCAACCAGCCGAACACCACGCCGGTGTCCAAGGACGAGCCCAACGTCGTTCCGCTGACCCGCGTCGCGCTGCTCGATGCCTGCGTCCGCAAATGCTTCAATTCGGAGCCGCCGATTCCGATGAAGACCAACATCATCACGCACGAGGCGTCCGACCGCAACGCCGACCGGCACGAGATCAGGCTGGAGTGGGAGTACGAGGACAGCAGCAAGACGCCCACGCTGCTCAACCTGACGATGGTCTGTCCGCACAAGCCGGCGAAGGCCTGACCACCGGTCGGCGCCAACAGGTCGACAAGAAGGAAGGTCTGTTGTCGCCGCCCCCTCGCCCAGCTGCGAATCCCCTGCTCGATGGCCCGATCCTGCGCACGCTGCTCTCGCTCGCCTGGCCGAACGCGTTCGCGTTTTCGGCCGGCACCTTGGTTGCGATCGCGGAAACCTCCTACATTGGGAAACTCGGGATCGAAGCGCTGGCGGCAATGGCGCTGGTGTTTCCCTGCGTGATGCTGACCATGAGCATGTCCGGCGCGGCGATGGGCGGCGGCGTCTCGTCGGCCATTGCCCGCGCGCTCGGCGCCGGTGACCGCGACCGGGCAGAGAGCCTCGCCACGCACGCGCTCCTGATTGCGGTCTTCTTCGGCCTAGTTTTCATGCTTGGCATGCTGATCGGTGGCCGGCAACTGCTGGAGTTGCTCGGCGGCAGGGGTGACGTGCTGGCGCAGGCAGTCGCCTACAGCCAGGTGTACTTCGGCGGAGCCGTGCTCACTTGGCTGGTCAATATTCTGGCCGGCGTCCTACGCGGCACCGGCAACATGAAATTGCCATCGCTGATGATCGTCAATTCCGCGATCTTGCAGATCATCCTTGGCGGAACGCTGGGTCTTGGTCTCGGCCCGGTGCCGCAGTTCGGAATGCCGGGTGTTGCGACGGGATCGTTGATCGCTTATTCGGTCAATATCGCCGTGATGAGCTGGTATCTGTTCTCCGGCCGGGGCCGCATCGTTCCCCGGCTGCATGGGCTTCGCGTGGAGTGGGCGTTGTTTGCCGACATCCTCAAAGTCGGCGTGGTCGCCTGCTTCTCTCCGCTGCAAAATACACTGACGAACCTCATCTTCACGCATATGCTGGCGGTGTTCGGCACCACGGTCCTCGCGGCTTATGGTATCGGCGCACGCCTCGAATACGTGCTGGCGACCATCGCCTTCTCCGTCGCCGTTGGCGCGGTGCCCATGATCGGCCTGGCGATCGGGGCCGGGCGCATCGCGCGCGCCCGTCGTGTCGCCTGGACGACGGGCCTCGTGGCTCTCATCGCGATCGGCGCGCTCGCAAGCGCGATCGCGGCCGTCCCCGGTCCTTGGGTCAGCCTGTTCACGGATGATGCCGGAGCACGCGACGCGAGCCGCCAATATCTGACGATGGTGGCGCCGTTCTACGCCTTCAGCGGACTTGCCTCGGCCATGTATTTTTCCTCGCAGGGCGCCGGCAATGTGGTGGGGCCGGTGCTGGCACAGACGGCACGGCTCATCACCATCGTCGCCGGCGGCTGGTGGCTCGCGGCGCAGTCGGCAGCAGCCACGAGCTTCTTCGCGCTGAACGCAACGTCAATGATCGCGCTCGGCATTCTCTCCGGCGTCGCCGTTGCGCTCACGCGCTGGGGACCACGCAAGAAACCGGTGGTGTCCAGCGCAACCTAGGAAATCTCTTTTGGTTGCGTTCATTGACGACATTCGTTCCGAACGATGCGCTCGATACGTCGGGTCAAGCAGACCGGGAAGCAACGACGGCTGGAATCTACGAAGACCAGCGCGAAAAGGGCCCTGATGCACGGCAACTACGATCCTCTCGAGAACATGAAGAAGAACGGTGCTAGCCTCAAGGTCACGAACCAGATCGACATCGAGACGATTCTGGACAATTCACTCTCAGGTGGTATCGTTCCAACGCCGTGCGAAGCTGAGCTTCAAATCGTTGGCCGCCGGACACTCGTTCCCGTCGGCAAGTTTCGCGGGGCTAAACTAAAGACATATTGAGGGAAAAGGCGATGGGCTCAAGACCTTACACCACGGCTTCATTCAGAAACCTGATGAACAGCAATTACTACCCTCTGGCGAACATGAAAAAGAGTGTGGCCAAGCTCAAGGCATCGGCCCACATCGATCTGCCGACTCTGGAATACGGCCAGTACCACCTGATTCTGACGCCGGCCTCGAAGTGGCCGCAGGGCAGCGCGAAGTACTGGCACAAGGAGAAGGGGCGGGTGCGCGTCGATCTCGCGGCCCAGCCGAACACCACCCCGCTATCCAGGGACGAGCCCGATGTCGTTCCGCTGACCCGATGCGCGTTGCTCGATGCCTGCGTCCGGAAATGCTTCAATTCGGAGCCGCCGATTCCGATGAAGACCAACATCATCACGCACGAGGCGACCGACCCGGGCGCGAACACGCATGAGATCCGGCTGGAATGGGAGTACGAGGGAGACAGCAAGACGCCCACGCTGCTCCACCTGACGATGGTCTGTCCGTACAAGCCGGCGCACGATGCTCGAACTGACGATACTCGGTCTGTAGAAGCCGGCGAAAGGCTGAGCTTGGGCTAGATCGCAACTGCATCATCTGATCTGAACGGCGCGGGCCGGCACTTTGCCGGCTCGCGCTTTTTGTTGCGTAGGTTGGAAGCACAGCAAACCAGCCCTGCGGCGGTGTGTCTCCGTCCCTCCTCCCGTCATGGGCCTGTCGCATGAAGATGGTCCGCTCCGTCTCATTGCGTGCGAGTCGCCATGCGACCGCGGGCTCATGAGGAGGAGCGCCGATGCCGGTTGGATTGCTGGAGGTCGAAGGCACGATCGAAATCAGCCAGTTCTGGCCGGAGGGGCGGTCGGACGCCGACACCACGAAGGTCGTCGTGAACGTCGCCCCCGATGCCATCCGTTTCCGCAAGAACGATTCTTCGCCGTTCCAGCCGACCCACGTCTTCGACAATGCCAAGGTCAAGGGCAGGACCGCGACGGCGCCGATCAAGAACGGCAAGCTCACCATCCGCCTGCAGGGCATCGACGCGCCCGAACTGCACTACCAGCAGTCCCCGCTCTCGCCCGCCGAGAAGAAGGCCCTGACCGACGCCAAGCGGCAGGCCTATCACGAGGTCACGCATTCCTACCGGCAGTTCCTCGGCGCGACATCGACGAAGGCGCTTCATGATTTCCTCAGCAACACCGGCGAGGCGACGCTCGCCTGCCGGGTGTTCACCCATGTCGATGCGCCGAACGAGGTGTTCGACACCTATGGACGGCTGGTCGGCGACATCGAGGTGACGGTCGCGAACAAGACGGTCGACATCAACCACTGGCTGGTCGAGCAGGGCTTTGCCTATCCGACGTTCTACTCTTCGATGAACGACGACGAGATCAAGGCCTTCCTCGCGCTCACCAAGATCGCGCGCACCAAGAAGCTGCCGGTCTGGAAGGCCCTCGCCAAGACCATTCCCGCCTTCGACTTCGACCTGCGCGAGCCGAAAAAGAACGAGACCGACGTGCTCGCGACCGATAAGGGCCCCGTGATCCTGCCAAAGCTCTACCGCCGCCAGACCAACTGGGCGGCGCGCAAGAAGGCGACGGTCACGAGCCAGAACTTCCAGAAATTTCTGGCCGAAGGATCCGGCGGCAAGCCGGACACCTGCTACGCAATCGACGACTTCCTGGCGAACGGGGTGCACTCGGCGACGCCGCGCAATTTTGCCGACTTCGTCGAGGGTGGGACGAAGATCAAGTTTCAGCCGGATGGGTTGGTGTTCGGCGAAGCGCCGTCGACGCTGGTTGGGGCGGACGGGAAGGTGATTGCGGGGTTTTGAGGGGGCTCGACTGCCTCCCAATCCCTCCGCAAATTTTTCTACGTCGCTATTGGCACACTAACGCCGTAGTTGTACTATGATTAGACTTCTATTTGAGAAGGGCTTCAGACGCCAGACGCACGCATCTCTCGAATCCCGAGAGATCGTCGAAGGGATTGGACGCTTTCACCGGATTCCGAACAATGGGAAAGCCGCCATGCTCGACCACGGACCATTCGATCATGAGATTGTCGGAGTTACCGAAATTCTCGACCGTCATGCCATGGGCATCCTGCAATGGACGCGTCTGTAGGCCGGTTGCGGCCGACGTCGACACGCGATGAGCATAGTCCGAGGCATCATTCGTGTAACCGAACACGCGCTTGCCGAGGCCGACCATCAGACCGAGTTCGAAGACAGTTCCAGCATCGGCACTCGGTCCTCGGAAGGGGGTCAGATTGAAGATGCCCAGATCAGCGTTCTGCATCATCGCTTCGTTCGCACGGTAGATGAGACGATCGACGCGCTGCCCACTCTCGCTCGTCGTAATTTCATTATCGAAAGGAAATAGACCCTCTAACCCGTATCTGGAGCATAGCAGCTTCTTTTGCCGGCCAATCTCGATGGCGTCGGGCAAGAAGACATCTGGACCGGCTAGATAGACTTTCGGCATGGAGAATCGATTCATCGAGCTGATTGACTGCAACGACGATACGCTTGGTTGCCTCGTCAAGAAACACAAAATTGAACACAGCACGAATCGGCCACCGCGCATCGCATCACCGAAATGGAGACCGGAATGACTGACGAAGCCGTAGCAGCGCAAGAGCGTAGCCGCCTGGTCGATCACTTCAAACGCGCTTATCAGATTATCGTCGGCGTTTCGATCACGGTCGCCTGCAGCAATCTGTTTCCTGGAAAATTCATCAGCTTTCCGCTGGACACCTCGTTCTGGCTGTTCGGCGCCTTCTTCGTGACGGCTGTCCCGATCTTTCACGGCGGAGATCGCTCGCTCGACATCAAATACCTGCATCGCCGACCGGCGGGATTTTGGGGACACGCCGCCTACGTGTGGGACATCTACATGTTGCTCATTACGGCGATCTTTTTCGTCAAAATAGCTCAGTCGGTGCCCATTCCGCACGACGTTAAGCCGCCGAATCCGACCGCTCAAACATCCCCGGACAATTTCTATCTGTGGATGGGATCAATGCTTGTGTTCGATGTCTGCGTGCTGATTTTCGATGGAATCAAGAGTCACTCTCTGGGACTGGGCGGCGCCAAGCTGAGCGCGTATGTGACGTGGACCGTGATAAACTTGGGGCTAGGCCTCATCTGCCTCGGCGCTGCCCTGTGTCCTCTCGCCACCGGCCTGTCCGAGGGAGCGCTCGCGGCTGCAGTGTTCGCCTTTGCGCTGATACGCACCACGGTGGACTACATTCAGGGCCGGGAATTCCTGTTTCCTTGATCCTGCGGGACAGCAGGACGCGCTGTTGGCACCAGTTAGCAGTCGCACCAGACAAAAATGGCCCGCGCGAAGCGGGCCATTTTCTCATCGGAAGCTGTGACGTCCGAACCTGGCCTTCAGCGACGTCGGACCGCCAAAGCACCTTGCGCGTCAGCGAAGGCCGCCGGTGACGTGAAGGGTCTCGCCCGTGACGTAGGACGCGTCGTCCGAAGCGAAGAAGGCCACCGCGGCGGCGATCTCCTCAACCTTGCCGATGCGGCCAAGCGGCGTGGTGGATTCGATCCAGTTGCGCATGTCGCCCTCGTGCAGGCCGGCGGAGACCACGCCTTCGGTGGCGATCATGCCCGGATTGACGGCGTTGACGCGGATCTTGCGCGGCGCAAGTTCCTTGGCCAGCACGGACGAGATCGCATCCACCGAGGCCTTGGTCGCCGTGTAAACGGCCGTATTCGCCGGCGCGATCGTCGACGCGCCCGAACTGATGTTGATGATACTTCCGCCATTGGCGTTGAAATGCCTGGCCGCTTCAGCCGAGACCAGCAGCAGGCCGAGCACATTGAGGTCGAATTGCTTGTGGAAATGCTCAGGCGTGATGGCCTCGAGCGGGGCGAATTCGTAAATGCCCGCGTTGTTGACGAGGATGTCGATCGCACCGAACGCCTTCACCGTCTCCGCGACCACGCTTTTCACGGCGTTGGCGTCGGCCAAATTGCCCTGGACGGCGACGGCTTTACCACCCTTGGCGGCGATGGCGGCAACCACGCGGTCGGCGCCCTGTTTGCTGGCGCTGTAATTGACAGCGACCGCGGCCCCCTCCGCCGCGAGCCGGGCGGCGATTTCGGCACCGATGCCTTTGGATGCGCCGGTCACGAGCGCAACTTTTCCTTCAAGTCTCTTGGTCATCGCAGTTCTCCTCGATCCGGCCGTCAGCCGACATTCAATAGTTCAATACTAGTGAACTATTGAATGAGTTCAAGGGAGGCGCTATATTTTAGGCATGGCGCAGTTCGTTCACCCATCGCGGGACGAGATTACCTTGGCCGGGGTGCTTGGAGCCCTCGCGGATCCGATGCGGCTGCGCATCGTCAAAAGCCTTGCGGCGCAAAACGATTGCATGTCGTGCACCGAGGCGGCGCCTTGCCCTGACATGGCGAAGTCGACGCTGTCGCACCATTTCCGGATCCTGCGGGAGGCTGGCCTGATCCGGACCTCGAAGCAAGGCGTCCAGCACCGCAACGTTTTGCGCGAAGAGGACATCAATGCGCGGTTTCCCAAACTGCTCAAAATGATCTTGAGCTTTCCGGACTGAGGACATTCGCTCACGTCAGCAGATTTGCGGGAGAGCGTCGCTGACGTTTCCACGCGGCTCGATTGCGGTGGCAGATTACGGCGCACCTAATCCGGCACGAGAGTTAAGTGCACTGTCACCGAAATTTGACGGCGTATTGAGTGCACTGTCACCGTAACCACGGTAACTCCGAGAACGCCAGTTTCCCTAGCGCAGCCTACGATCATCGCAAATAGGCTACTGCGGATTGTCTAGCGGGACCATTTTGGGCGTCAACCACCAGAGCAGGAACAGCAATGCGGCGCCGTGAGAGAGCAGCGCCGTTGATAGTGGCACGTTTATGATTTGCTGAACCACAATGCCGGAAGAGAGAAGAACGAACCGCGCCGGCAGATGCGACGCCATCACGCTCCCGAATGCGAGGATAGCGCCGGATGCTAGTACGGTGAGGGGCGCCCATTCCGTGCCGACCGATGCAATCCCTTCGGTTGATAGGAGAGAGGCATTGAAGTTTCCGAGTTCGTACGCCCTTGCAAGCTCGACGCCGAGCTGCGGATCGTAGGGGCAGCCGATGAGAGACCGGACAAAGCCGATCTGACAAAAATGCGTCGGAGCGTGGCTGTAGAAGAAGGCGTTGTAGACCTCCATTGAGATCGAGGTGACGCCGAACATCCGGAAATTGATCAGCCCGAAGACGCGATAAACTCCGTGGTGCAGGCCCGATTCGACCGCTAGGCTTGCCAGACCGACAACGAGCGGCAGAAGGACTGAAAGTATGACCGCGTTCTCTGGCTTTGAAAATCGCTGAAGTGCTAGCAAAAACAGCAACCAGAACGGCGCGAAGGCTGCAAATTTGGAAAGGGTTGCCGGATAGAACGCCGCCATCAGGACGAGTGCTGCGATTGATGGTAAAGCCCGGCGGCGCTCTACAAAGCAAGCGAATGCGAACGGCAGAAGGGTCGATTGCACAATCCCGTTTGCGTACCTGAGCGGCATTGGGAAATCGATGCTATCGCGGAACTGATAGATATCCGCCAAGCCAACTAGATGAAAGTTATAACGTAGCGCGGCCCCAACCGTGACGGCTCCAATCACAAGGAGCGCATAGGGAAGAAGCTCTGTGAACGACGGGCGAAGCTGAAAGCGAGCCAAGCGCAGGCGGCTCGATGTCACCAACACAACAAGAAGAGCGGCGCCGGACAAGAAGGCGGAAACAAGTGCTGCCTGGTGGTCGTATGGTAGCCTTGAGAATGGGTTAATCCATAGATACCCGACGACGATGCAAAGGAAATAGATCGAACACACGTAGCCGAACGAGAACGGTGCACGTCGCAGGATATAAGTGGCAAAGACTGCGAAAGACGGCGCTGCGATGAAAGCCAGCAAGCTGGCCTTAGGCGAGACCTCAATACCCGGAATAGGTTGGTGGAAATATCCGAATGTGGCGCCTACGCAGTAAAGGGATATGCATGTCGCAACGGCGGTCGCGACGAGGAGCGTCGCCCGCATTAGCTATCATCATTGGGCGGGAGGTATCGATCCAAAAAGACCCTTAACAGCAGAAGAAGGGCGCCCCCCACAATGAGAATTCCAACAATCGTCCAAAGCGCGGTGTGCATAGAGAGATTTTACACCCACGGCCGCAAATAGCGCAATAGACAGCTACGATAGGGTAACAGCCGAGAACTTCTGGTTACGGGGTTACGGGGGGTTACGGTGACAGTGCGTTTAATCCGGAAAAAATATTAAGTGCACTGTCACCGTAATTTCTGTCACCGTAATTGCACGAGGGCCGTGCATGTGCGAGCAATGGACTTCCAGCGTGCACGCACCGTACGGGATTTGTGGCGTTGACAGCGATGGCGCGCTCATCCTCCCGGTTCCGGCGGCCTCTCTCGTCGAAGGACGTCCTCGGCGAAGGCATGTGAGGGATGACGGGTGTCGCCACGCCGGTTTTGCGGGCGTACGTACATGATGACCGCTTCCGGAAACTCTGCCTTCACCTTCAGCGCGGCGGCGAGCGCGTCCTGTGCATCCAGGACGACATGGTCTGCCTTTCCTTCCAGCTTGAGCCCAACAGTAAATTGCATCCACAAACCTCCACGCCTTGAACCTCCACGCCTTACGCCGTTGCGGCGTCCTTCCGAAGCTCTTCCGGCCGGCACGGTCCCGGGCCAGAGCTTTTTCCGTTCCGATAGAATCGTAACGGAAGCTCTAGTTTTTTGTTTTGACGCGTTTTCTTCACGCGAACCGGTATCCACTTCGCTGGAAAACGCTCTAGCCCAGCGAGTTGATGATTTCCCGATAGGCGGCTTCGGGAAACGCCTTCAGCGTGCGCGTCCGGACGTTCCCCTGCATCCCCAGCTGCAGGCTGAAACGCGCCGCGACGGCGTCGTCCGGGGCTTCCAGGATGACGACCATGTCATAGTCACCCATGGTCAGGTAGAAGGATTTGATCTCGCCGCTCATATCCTTGAGAGCTTTCTTCGCAGCGTCCAGACGGCGTGGCGAGTCCTTCGCCTTCAGGATGCCTTGCTCGGTCCAATTTGCAAGCATGACGTAGGTGGTCATGGCCGTCCTCCTTCTGGCACGAAAGCAATGGTAGCTACGCCGTTGGGGCGAAAAACAAGACCCGGAGCAGATGCGTGTAGTCGGCTTCGAACACCATGATCGCCACGAAGACCAGCACCAGCACCGGCGGCAGCAGGATCGCGTAGGCCAAGGCCAGCCGCTCCCAGGCCATGTGCATGAAGACCGCAACGATCAGGCCAGCCTTCAACACCATGAACAGCAGGATCAGCGACCACCGGAGATGGCCATGGAGGCCGAAATAGTCGACGAGATAGGAGCAGGTGCTGAGAACGAACAACCATCCCCAGACCACGAGGTAAAGCTTGATCGGATGCTGCTGGCCCTTTGTCTGCGTGCTTCCTGATGCAAGTGCGTCATGCACGTGAGCTTGCAGCGTGTGTTGCTGCGCTTCCAGATGTACCGCGACGTTTGTCATGCTGCGACCTCACCAGAGATAAAAAAGCGCAAAGATGAACACCCACACCAGATCGACGAAGTGCCAGTACAGGCCGGTGATCTCGACGATCTCGTAGTGCCCTTTCCGGCTCGTGAAAAAGCCGCGCCTCTCGACATCGAAGTCTCCGCGCCAGACCTTTCGCGCAATGGCGATCAGGAAGATCACACCGATCGTCACGTGGGTGCCGTGGAAGCCGGTGATCATGAAAAAGCTCGATCCAAACTGCTCCGCACCCCACGGGTTGCCCCAGGGCCGCACGCCCTCCCTGATCAGCTTGGTCCATTCGAACGCCTGCATCCCGACGAAGGTTGCGCCGAATGCCGCTGTGGCCAGCATCAAGGCTGCCGTTTTCACGCGATCGCGGCGGTAACCGAAATTGACCGCCATCGCCATCGTTCCGCTGCTGCTGATCAGGATGAAGGTCATGATCGCGATCAGGATGAGCGGGATTTTCTTGTCCCCGATCGTGAGGGCGAAGACCTCGCTTGGGTTGGGCCACGGCACGGTCGTGGTCATTCGCGTCGTCATGTACGACAGCAGGAAACAACTGAAGATGAAGGTGTCGCTGAGCAGGAAGATCCACATCATGGCCTTCCCCCAGGAGACGTTCTTGAAGGCGCGCTGATCCGAGGACCAATCGGCGGCGATGCCTCGCCAACCTGCAGGCCGCGCCGGCGGTTCTACATTGTTGATCAGCGCCGTTTCTGCCATCTGGTCTTTGCCTTCCCTAGCTCAGCAACTGGCGACAGATGTCGACGAAATTGTCTGTCCAGCCCGTCAGCAAGCCGAGCAGGACCAGCCAGACCACCAGCAGGAAGTGCCAGTAGATCGTGCAGAGTTCCACGCTCAGGCGAATTTGGCTCGCCTCGGCGCCACGTAATACCTTGGCCGTCGTTCTGCCGAGGGCCACCAGGCCGCCCATCAGATGCAGCCCGTGCACCGCGGTGATCAGGTAGAAGAACGAATTGGCTGGATTGGACGCGAGGAAGTACCCGGCGCCACTCAGCTGGCGCCACGCCAGCAGTTGCCCGACAAGGAATGTAATGGCGAACGCTCCACCGGCACACAGGCCGACGCTTGTGACGTCGATGTCGTCGCGGCGCGCGGCCATATACGCCCATTGCAGCGCCACACTGCTCAAGACCAGGACGCCGGTGTTGAACCACAACAGTACCGGCACCGGCAGCGTACGCCAGTCCACCAGGTTCATCCGCATCGAGTAAGCGCTGATGAAGAGCGCGAACAGCGAGCCGACGACCGCAAGAAACACGCCCAATCCGATCTTCGCCGGCGGCAGGGACGAGGTACTCTGCTCGCGAAGATCGACGATCAGCCCTTCCTCCAGCCAGGGCTTGGCTGTCAGCCGTTGTTGCGAGAGCCACCATCCCGCAATTGCGGCTATTCCGGCCATGAACAGGATGATGGCGCTCATGCATGGGCCCCTTGCGCCGACAATCCGGCCGGCGGTTCATTCTGCGCCACGAAATCCCTGGCGGCGCCGGGGACGCTGTAATCGTAGGCCCAGCGATAGACGATCGGGAGCTCCTTGCCCCAGTTGCCGTGCCCCGGCGGGGTTTCCGGCGTTTGCCATTCCAGCGACGCGGCGCCCCAGGGATTGCCGCCCGCCTCTTTTCCTTTGAGCAGGCTCCAGATCAGGTTGAACAGGAACACGAGCTGGGCGAAGCCGACGATCAGGGCCGCCACGCTCATGAACGCATTGAGGTCATGGGCGGATGCCGGAACGAAGGCCGTTTCGCCGATGTCATGATAGCGGCGGGGCATGCCCAACAGGCCAAGATAGTGCATGGGGAAGAAAATCGCATAGGCGCCGAGGAACGAGACCCAGAAGTGGAATCGCCCGAGCACCTCATCGAGCATTCGTCCGGTGACCTTCGGGTACCAATGATAGATTCCGCCGAACACGGCCATGATCGGCGCAATGCCCATCACCATGTGAAAGTGGGCGACAACGAACATCGTGTCCGACAAGGGAACGTCTACGACCACGTTGCCGAGAAACAGGCCGGTCAGGCCGCCGTTCACGAAGGTGATGATGAAGGCCAGCGCGAACAGCATCGGGATGGTGAGATGAATGTCGCCGCGCCAAAGGGTCAGCACCCAATTGTAAACCTTGATCGCGGTCGGGATCGCGATGATGAGCGTCGTGGTGGCGAAGAAGAACCCGAAATACGGGTGCATCCCGCTCACATACATGTGGTGCGCCCACACGACGAAGCTGAGGGCGCCGATTGCCACGATCGCCCAGACCATCATGCGATAGCCGAAGATGTTCTTCCGGGCGTGGACGCTGATCAGATCGGAAATGATGCCGAAGGCCGGCAACGCCACGATGTAGACTTCAGGATGCCCGAAGAACCAGAACAGATGCTGGAACAGGATCGGGCTGCCGCCGCCATATTTCGTCAGCGTGCCCATCTCGACCAGCGTGGGCATGAAGAAGCTGGTTCCCAGCAGGCGGTCGAGCAGCAACATCACCGAGGCGACGAACAGCGCCGGAAAGGCCAGCAGCGCCATGACGGTGGCCGTGAAGATGCCCCATACCGTCAAGGGCAAACGCATCAACGTCATGCCGCGCGTGCGCGCCTGCAGCACGGTCACCACGTAATTCAGCCCGCCCATGGTGAAGCCGATGATGAACAGGATCAGGGAGGCCAGCATGAGAACGATGCCCCAATCCTGCCCGGGAGTACCGGACAGAATCGCCTGCGGCGGGTACAGCGTCCAGCCGGCGCCGGTGGGCCCGCCGGGCACGAAAAAGGTCGAGACCAGCACCATGACCGCGAGCAGGTAGACCCAGTAGCTCAGCATGTTCACATAGGGGAACACCATGTCCCGCGCGCCGACCATCAGCGGGATGAGATAGTTGCCGAAGCCGCCGAGAAACAGCGCGGTGAGAAGATAGATCACCATGATCATGCCGTGCATGGTGATGAACTGGAGATACTGGTTCGGATCGATGAACGAAAACGTGCCGGGGAATCCGAGTTGCAGCCGCATCAGCCATGACAGCACCAGCGCAACCATTCCAATGGACATCGCCGTGATCGAGTACTGGATGGCGATGATCTTGGCATCCTGCGAAAAGACGTACCTCGTCCACCAGCTTCTCGGATGATAGAGCTCGACCTCGCCCACTTCGGCGGGCGGGACGCCTGCGACTGTGTCAAACGGGACATCGACCATCGGAATTCCCTCCTTGGTCTCTCTCTTCAGCGAAGAGTTCGCCCTCTGCTATGCGGCGCTCCTCGCCGATATTTTCATTCGCTCTCTCTCGTGTAAGCCGCTTTCGCGACATCACGCTGCCCGGAGAGCTCGGCGAACGAGTGCTGCTTCTCCAGCCACGCGTGATAGTCTTTCTCTTCCTCGACGATAACCTTGCTCCGCATCTGCGCGTGCGCGGCACCGCAGAGCTCCGCGCAGAGAACGTCGAATGTTCCGGTGCGCGTTGGCGTGAACCAGTAATATGTGACCGAGCCCGGTATCATGTCCATCTTCGCCCGAAACTCGGGCACATAGAAATCATGCAGGACGTCAATCGAGCGGAGCAACACCTTCACCGGTTTCCCAAGCGGCAGGTGCAAGTCGTCATTTTGAATGACGACATCGTCTTGGCCGGCGGGATCGTCGGGATTCAACCCCATGGGATTTTCGGCACTGACATTGCGGGCATCGGAAGTCCCGAGCCGGCCGTCCTTTCCGGGAAGCCGATAGCTCCATTGCCATTGCTGTCCCATGACCTCGACCTCGGTCGCATTGGCCGGAACCGTGACGAACTGGTGCCAGACGACCAGGCCGGGTGCGAGCATGGCGGCGACGCCGATTGCAGTCCCGACGCTGAGCCACCATTCGAGCCTCTTGTTTTCGGGATTGTAGGCTGCGCGCCGTCCCTCCGTGTGTCGAAAGCGGAAGACGCAATAGGCCATGAATGCGACGACCGCGAAGAAAACCGCGCCGGTGATCCAGAATGTCAGGGTGATGGTGTCGTCGATGTAGCGCCAGTTTGAGGCGAGCGGGGTCCACCACCACGGGCTGAAAATGTGAAACAGCACCGAGGCGATTGCGACCAACAGCAGTATGATTGCTACAGCCATCCCTCATGCATCCTTGCCGCTAAAGGCTGTGGATACGAACCAGAGGGCGGAGCTCACGTCTGTCGCGATGGCGAAATCACATCCGCCTTCGTCGTGCCTCTTGCCTCGCCCATTCAACCGGTCGCGACGTCAACGCTTGACACAGAGGACAGTCACGACCGCAATCTCGTCGGAGCTGAAGGCGTTCAGTGTCTTTAGCATGATACCCGTCGAGCCCGGCGTCAATAGAGGAGTATGCCTCGCATTTGTCTCGCGTGCGCTGGCCCGAACGCAACGCAAGCCGGAGCACCTGCAGGCACCACCCGTCGATGATGCACTGCAGCAGATTGGTTTTTGTGCGGAAGCACAATTCGCTCAACTGCGGACGCTACTTGCTTCTATCGCATATCGCGCTAACTTCAGCGTACCGGTCGCGACAGATGTCGTCCGGCAAAGCTCCTTCACGTTGAACCTGATTTGCCGGGATCGATCGCGATTTTCGCGCACGAGACGGATGCGCGTGTTTTAAGTGCGCACCGTTCCCCTGCGATCAGAAGCAAGGAGATCGGCGCCATGACCACGGTATTCGCAAGACCCAAACTGCAAGTGTTTGGCGTCTCTACCCCCTTCGTCGTTCGCAAGATCAGCCTTTCCGATTTGGGCAATGCGCTACGCCTGGGCTGGGAAGACTTCAACGCCGTCCCAACTCACGCCATCGTCCTGTGCGTGATTTATCCCGTCCTCGGACTTGTCCTGTTCAGACTTGTCATCGGCTATTCGGTGCTGCCGCTACTGTTTCCGCTGGCCGCGGGCTTTACGCTGATCGGTCCGTTTGCCGCGCTCGGCCTCTACGAGCTCAGCCGCCGCCGCGAGCGCGGAGAGCAAGCCGCAGCGTGGGACGCCATGCAGGTGCTGCGCGCGCCATCTTTCGGCGCCATGCTCGAACTCGGCGTCCTCCTGCTGGTTCTGTTCGGGGTCTGGATCGGCGCCGCGAACGCGATCTACGTTGCAACCTTCGGCCACGCTCCGGCTGCAAGCATCCCCGACTTCGCAACGCGTGTTTTGACGACGCCGGAAGGATGGTCGCTCATCATCGTCGGCTGCGGCGTCGGCTTCCTGTTCGCCGTCGTGGCCCTGTGCGTCAGCGTTGTGTCGTTTCCGCTGATGCTCGACCGGCATGCGACTGCGATCGACGCAATCCGGACGTCGCTGCGGGCCGTGAGGGAGAATCCAGTTCCAATGGCGGCTTGGGGTCTGGTTGTTGCGGCATTGCTGGCGATCGGCTCGCTACCGTTCTTCGTCGGTCTCGCCGTCGTTCTGCCCGTGCTCGGTCATGCCACCTGGCATCTTTATCGGAAGGTGGTCGAGCCCGACCCAAACCCGCCGGAAGAACAGCCCCGCCCACCGATAGGACACCGCTATGCGGCGGATTTCCCGGCCTCACTCTTCCCGTGGAGCCGCGAACGCTAGCCGGAGGCAGCAACGAACGGTCGCACCATCACCGTGCTCGAGGAGGCGAGGCGGCGCCAGGCTGAGCGCGTTGCCTCCAGAACAAAAATGGCACGCGTGATGGGAGCTATTTTCGTATCGGAGCCTAGCTCTCCAAAATCGCGACCGCTCGCGTCCATCCTGCCGAGGCTCGCTCGATTTTCACGGGGAAGCATGACACCTTGAAGCCGGTCGACGGCAGCAATTCGAGATTGTGCAGCTTCTCGAGATGGCAATAGCCGATATGGCGGCCGGCCTTGTGGCCTTCCCAGATCAGGCTGGCGTCCCTCGTCTCGGCGTATTTCTTCGCGGTATGAACGAACGGCGCGTCCCAGCTCCAGCCGTCGATGCCGGTCAGGCGCACACCGCGCTCGAGCAGGTACATGGTTGCTTCATAGCCCATCCCGCAGCCCGACGTGACGTAGTCCTGCCGGCCATATTTGACACCGGCGCTGGTGTTGACCACGACGATCTCCAACGGCTTCAGCTCATGGCCGATGCGCTTCAGCTCAGCCTCGACATCTTTGGCGGTTGCGACATAGCCGTCGGGCAGGTGCCGGAAGTCGAGCTTCACGCCGGGCTGGAAGCACCACTCCAGCGGCACCTCGTCGATGGTCCAGGAACGCTCGCCGCGATTCATGGTCGGGTGAAAATGCCAGGGGGCGTCGAGATGCGTGCCGTTGTGGGTCGAGAGGCTGACCTGTTCCACCGCCCAGCCCTGCCCGTCCGGCAGATCCTCGGCCTTCAGTCCGTCGAAGAACTGCAACATGCGCGGCAGCCCCTGCTGGTGGTTGATATACTGGATCGTCGGATGATTGCCGGGCGGGTCGGCCGGCACGTCGTTCTGGAGGGGGACGGAAATGTCGATCAGCTTGCTCGTCATGGCGCTTCCTCGTTGATTGTTTCTCGTTGGGGCCGTGAGACGTCCCTTCAGACTTCCTGCCGCTCGACGCGGTTCTTCAAAATGCCGATCTTCTCGACCTCGAGCTCGATCGTATCGCCATGCTCGAGAAACCATCCGAGCTCGAGGCCGCAGCCATTGCCGACCGTGCCGGAGCCGATGAATTCGCCAGGCATCAGCGTCTCGTCCTGGGTGACGTGGGCGATGATCTCTTCGAAGGAAAACAGCATGCCCTTGGTCACGCCTTTCGAGCGGGTCTCGCCGTTGACGCGCGCTTCCATCTTCAGCTTGTAGGGATCGCCGATCTCGTCCGGCGTCACGATCCAGGGACCCATCACGTTGCCGCCGTCGAAGCTCTTGCCCTTGGCTGGGCCGAGCCGTCCCTCCATCTCGATGCGCTGCGCGTCGCGCGCGGAGAAATCGTTGAAGATGGTGTAGCCGAAGATGTGATCCTTCGCCTTCGCGGCGGAGATGTTCGCGCCCTTGTTTTTGGTGATGATCCCGAATTCGAGCTCGTAGTCCATGACCTTGCTGTAGCGCGGCCATTTCACCGTGGTGTTGGTGCCGCGGACGCTGAAGCGGTTGGTGATGTAGAAGATCGGCTGCTTGCGATAGACCTCGGGCAACTCGCCGAGCGGCTCGGCGTCGATGCGCGCCAATTCCGCCATGTCCCCCTTGGCGCGCGCCGCGAGCTTCCGCTGCCCGCGTGGCGCCTGGAGGATATGCAGCGCAAACGACATGCCGTCGCGCATCTGTCGCGGCTCCGGCACCGGAGCGAGAATGTCGACGGCAGCGACCGCCGCTGACAGCGTCGCGTCCTGGCCGTGCTTGTCGAGCAGGGCCCGGGCCCGATCGAGCGCGCGCGGCCCGGCGTCGATCAATGCCAGCATCGAGCCGAAGGCCGGATCGGCTTGGCCGTCCCGCGCGGCGGCGGCGGCGAGGTCGAACAGCTGGCTATCATTGGCGTGGACGGCTCCGATTTTCTCCTGACCGGCAGATCTGAACGTTGCGAGCTTCACCTTGGGTACCCCTTGCTATCGTCAAGAATATATGATCAGATAAAATATCGATAAACAAGACTGAAAAATACAAATCGGGAGAGGGCGGTGAGGCGAAAGAAAATAAGGGAGACGTTGACCGGTCTCGCGCTCGGCCTCGGAGTGGGCCTTGGACTGTTTGTTGCCTTGACGGGACCAGCGCTTGCGCAGGCCAAGATCCAGATCGGCTGCACCGCAACCTCCGACTGCGCCTCGGCCATGGTCGCGGTCGACGAAGGCATCTTCAAGAAGCATGGGCTGGACGTCGAGATGACGCCGATCGCGATCAACTCCAACATCCCGGCCGCGATCCTGTCGAACTCGATTCAGGTCGGCGGCCCCACCTCCACCGTCTTCCTCCAGGCCGTCGACGGCGGCCTCGACCTCGTCGCGATCGCCGGCGCCTCGGTCATGAACCCGACCTCGAACACCGCGATCGCCGCCTTCGTCCGCAACGGCGTCACCATCAAGGAGCCGAAGGATTTCGTCGGCAAGAAGGTCGGCGCGCCCGGCCTGAATGCCTTTCTCCATGTGCTGTTCGTGAAATGGCTGGTGGAGAAAGGCGTCGCCCCCAAGAGCGTCAATTTCGTCGAAGTCACCTTCTCGACCATGGCCGACATCATCAAGTCCGGCGGCGTCGATGCGGTGCTCACCGCCGAGCCGTTCGTCACGCGCATGACCAATGCGGGGATCGGTTCGGTCGGCGCGCGGTACGGCGCCGAGCTCGGCCGCACCGACCCGATCATCTTCTATGCCGCGGCGCGCGACTGGGCGGAGAAGAATGTGGCGACGGTAAAGAAGTTCCGCGAAGCCATCGCGGAGGCTGCTGCAATCGTCAACAGCGATCGCGACAAGGCCTCCAACTCGATCGCCAAGTTCACGAAGCAGCCACTCGAACTCGTCAAGGCGACACCGCCGAACCAGTCCGAGCCGAATCTCAAGCCGGAAAACCTCGCCTGGTGGATCGACGTGATGTCGTCGCAGAAGATGCTGCAATCGAAACTCGACACCGCGAAACTGGTGCTGAACTGAGGACATTGGCGATGCCTGCCCCCGAGCGCACTCTCGAACGTCCTCCGGCGGAGGCCGGCACCTTGAGCGAGCGCGCCGCGAACCTCATCGAGCAGGACATCCTTGCCGGAGATCTCGCACCGGGATCGCGGCTCGGCATCGTCGATCTCGTGCAGCGCTACGAGATCGGCGCCACCCCCCTGCGCGAAGGCTTGTCTCGGCTGATGTCACGCGGCCTGATCGTCGGCATCGGCCAGCGCGGCTTTCGTGTCGCCGAAGTCAGCCACGACGATCTCGCCGACATCACCTGCATGCGGACGGCGGTCGAAATCGAGGCCGTCAGGCTCGCCATCCTCCACGGCGACGTCGCCTGGGAGGCCGGCATCGTCAGCGCGCTGCATCAGATGCGGCGGCATATCGAGCGCACCGGCAATGAATTCCGCGAGGGCGCGGCCGATTTCGATCGGCTGCACAAGGGCTTTCATACCGCCCTGCTCGCGGCCTGCGGCTCACGGCGCATGCTGGCCGCCCATTCCGACCTCTACGACCAGGCCTATCGCTACCGCCGCATCATGATGCGTGCCATCGACAGCGGCGAGGAGTTCATACGGAGCCACCAGATGCTCGCCGACCGCGTGCTCGCCCGCGACCTTGCCGCCGCGCAAGGGATGCTGGCGGCGCATCTGCACTCGACCATCAATTTCGTCTATCCGCCGACAAGCGGGGAGCAATCATGAGTGTCGTTGCCAGGCTCGACGAGGCGCGCGCGGCGCGACGGCAAAAAGCGCTGATCGCGTTCAACGCCACGACGCTGCGGCTCGGCGGCAAGACCATCATCGAGAACCTCGATCTGGAGGTGCGGCCGGGCGAATTCCTCTGCATCGTCGGTGCCTCCGGCTGCGGCAAGACCACAGCGCTGCGGCTCGCCGCGGGCCTCTATGGCCCGACGAGCGGCGCAGTGACCTTCGACGGCGAGCCGATCACCGGGCCGCGCCGCGAGGTCGCGATTGTTTTCCAGGATTACGGCAAGGCGCTGCTGCCGTGGCGGACCGCGGCCGGCAACATCTCGCTGGCGCTGGAAGCCTCTCGTGTGCCGGCACGCGAGCGCAGCTCGCGCATCGAGGCGCTGCTGCGCAAAGTCGGTTTGCCCGGCCACGCTGACAAATATCCGACCGAAATGTCGGGCGGCATGCAGCAGCGCCTGCAGATCGCACGCTGCCTTGCACAGGAGCCGACGACGCTGCTGATGGATGAACCGTTCGGCGCGCTGGATGCGATGACGCGCCAGGGGCTGCAGGACGAGGTCCTGTCGCTGACGCAAACGAGCCAAACGACCGTGATCTTCGTGACCCACGATCTCGACGAGGCGATCTACCTCGGCGACCGCATCGTCGGCCTGCTGCCACATCCGGGCCGGATCGGCATCGAGCTCGCCGTCGACCTGCCGCGCCCTCGCGACCAGTTGGCCACCCGTGAGCATCCGGAATTCCTGCGGCTGCGCCGGCAATTGTTCGACTTCATCAAGGCGACCGAACGTTGAGCCTCGACCGTGCCAGGCCCTTGCTGTTGCCGCTGGCGCTGATGCTGGCGTTCGAGCTCTGGGCGCGCCTCACCCAGCTGCAGAGCGACAGCCTGGCCCCGCCCAGCGCGATCCTCGCGGCGCTGGCCGCGGCGCTTGCCGACCTCTCGATTCCGATCGCGACCCGCGACACGCTGTTCGCCGCCTTTTCCGGACTGGCGATCGGCAGTGCCATCGGGCTTTCGCTCGGTATTACCTTCGGCATCTCGCGCCCCCTCGACCGCCTGATGGAGGTGACGGTCGAGGCAATCCGCCCAATTCCCTCGATCGCGCTGCTGCCGATCACGCTGATCGCGCTGGGCTTCGGCTACCGGATGGAGATCGTGATCGTGGCGTTCGCCTGCATCTGGCCGATGCTGATCATGACGCGCAGCGCAGTGCGCAGCATCGAGCCGCGATTGATCGAAGTGTCGCGGGCCCTGCGGCTGAGCGCGACGCAACGGATCGCGAAGATCGTGATCCCGGCCGCACTGCCGCGGATCTTTGTCGCCTTTCGCCTGTCGGCTGGTATCGCCCTGATCGTCGCCGTCACCGTCGAGATCGCCATCAATCCGATCGGCCTCGGCGCCGGCATCATGCTGGCGCAGCAGGCGCTACGCGCCGACCTGATGCTCGCCTATCTGCTTTGGATCGGCGTGATCGGCTACGCGCTGAACATGCTGTTGATTGCGGCCCAGCGCCGCCTGTTCGGCCGCGCCGCGCTCGCCGGAGACAATCCATGAACCGCGCCGCGATCCTCTGGCGTGTCGCAAGCATCCTCGTCGCGGCCGGCTTCATCGCGGCGTGGCAGCTCATCGCCAATCTGCGGCTGGTCTCACCGGTGTTCCTGCCTGGTCCGGACCGGGCCTGGGCTGCCCTGGTGCGCGGCTTTTCGAGCGGCGATCTCGCAAGCAAGCTCATCGGCACGCTCGAACACATGGCCTATGGCTGGCTCGCCGCCTCGATCGCCGGCATTGCGCTCGGCGCGCTAATCGGATCGTCAAGGATGATGCGCGCCTATGTCGCGCCGTCGCTGGAATTTTTGCGGCCCCTGCCGGTCTCCGCGATCATCCCGGTCGCGATCGCGATGCTCGGGCTGACGCAAGGCATGGCGCTGTTCGTCATCGCCTTCGGCGCGATCTGGCCGATCATGCTCGCAACCATCCACGGCTTTGCCGCGGTCGAGCCGCGGCTCTATGAGGTCGCCCGCTCACTGCAGATGTCGCGCGCCGCCGTCATCGGCAGGATCGCCCTGCCCTCGGCATTGCCCGACATCCTCGCGGGCATGCGGCTCAGTCTGACGGTCGCACTGATCCTCTCGGTGGTCTGCGAGATCCTGGCCGGACTCGACGGCCTTGGTCAGTGGGTCCTGCTCTCGGCACGTGCGTTCCGATCCGCCGACCTCTTCGCCGGCGTCATTCTGCTCGGTGCGACCGGATATTTGACGTCGATTGCGGTGTCGCTCGTCGAGCAGCGACTGCTCGCCTGGCAGACTGCGGCCCGATAGCGTGGCGATCACTTCGCCAAACAAAAATGGCCCGCGTGATGCGGGCCATTTTCATATCGAAACCGGTCATTCCGAATTTGGTTGCGGGGATAGGATTTGAACCTATGACCTTCAGGTTATGAGCCTGACGAGCTACCGGGCTGCTCCACCCCGCGTTAAACCGTTGCTTTGCCTTCGTGAAAATGCCGGGGACGGCGGATCAGGGCCGACGCTGCTCGCGTGGCTTGCTTCTCCCGTCCCGAAGGCTTCCTTGGAAGGCAACCCCGGGCAAAGCCCGTCGGGTGCAGGGGGTATGTACCAACCCGAACCGCCTTTGGAAAGGGCCGAGGGGACGTTTTTTTCGACTTTATGACAGGTCGCGGGCGCGGATTCCGGCCGGTTTGCCACGCACTTGCCAGAAGTTCCACAAACGGCCAGCTTGCGGCAACAAAACAGGGGCGAAACGCCGATTTGGGGAGGACCGCCTTGAACAATACGTTGGATCGCCCCCTGGTGAGCACCCCGCTGGCGGCGCTCACGGACAGCTTCCAGGCCATGATCGCGCGGTCACGGGCCGAGCCGGCGCCTGACCTCGCCGCACGGCTCGACCGGCTGGCGCGGCTGCGCGCCGTCATCGCTGACAACGAGGAGCGCTTCCGGCAGGCGATCTCGGCCGATTTCGGCCACCGCTCGGCGGTCGAGACTGATATCGCCGAGACGATGATGTTGCTCTCCGAGATCCGGCACGCGACAAAACATTTGAAAGGCTGGATGACGCCGCAGCGCGTCGCGACAGCGCTGCAATTCCTGCCCGCGCGCAACCGGCTGATGCCGCAGCCGCTCGGCGTCGTCGGCATCATCGCGCCCTGGAATTATCCGCTGCAGCTGACGCTCGCACCCGCGATCGGCGCCATCGCCGCCGGCAACCGCGTCATCATCAAGCCGAGCGAGCTCGTGCCGCGTTTCTCCGCGCTGTTGAAGGACGCGGTCGCCGAGAGGTTCGATTCGACCGAGTTGCTGGTCACCGGGATCGAGGAAGAGATCGCAAAGGCCTTTGCGAGCCTGCCGTTCGATCATCTCGTGTTCACCGGCTCGACCCGGGTCGGGCGGCTGGTCGCGGAGGCGGCAGGGCGCAATCTCACGCCCGTCACGCTCGAGCTCGGCGGCAAGTCGCCGGCGATCGTCGATGTCTCCGCCGATCTCGACGAGGCGGCCGAACGCATCGCCTACGGCAAGCTGCTCAATGCCGGGCAGACCTGCATCGCGCCCGATTACGTGCTGGTGCCGGAGGGCGCGTTGCAGGCCTTCGCCGAGAAGGTGCGCACGCAGATGCGGCGCATGTTCGGCACCGATCCTGTCAACAGGGACTACACCTCGATCGTTTCCGACCGGCACTATGCACGGCTCGAAGCGCTGGTCGCGGATGCCGCGCAGCGTGGCGCAAAGATTCTGCAGCCGGCCAGGGCCGACGACCCCAAGTGGAAGGCGCACCGCAAATTCCCGCCGACGTTGGTCGTTGGCGCGACCGAGGAGATGGCGGCGATGCAGGAGGAGATCTTTGGCCCGGTGCTGCCGGTGCTCGGCATTCGCGATCCGGCCGACGCGATCGCCTTCGTCAATCGCCGCGACCGGCCGCTCGCGCTCTACTGGTTCGGCAGGGATCGCGACGCGCGCGACGAGGTGCTGGCGCGCACCGTCTCCGGCGGCGTCACCATCAACGACTGCCTGTTTCACTTCGCGCAAATCAACCAGCCGATGGGCGGCGTCGGCGCATCCGGCACCGGCGCCTATCACGGCGAATGGGGCTTTCGCAGCTTCAGCAAGCTGAAGCCGGTGTTTTATCGCTCAAAATTCAACCGTCTCGCCGATCTCCATCCGCCCTATGGCGGCAAGATCGCGCGGCTGGAGAAGATGATGCGGTTCATGTCGTAGCTTCCCGTCATTGCGAGCAAAGCGAAGCAATCCAGACTGCCGCCGCGGAGGGATTCTGGATTGCTTCGCTGCGCTCGCAATGACGACAACAACAAAAACCATTACTTGGGGAAACATCAGTGACTGACACATTCGATTTCGTCGTCGTGGGCGCGGGCTCCGGTGGTTGCGCCGTGGCGGGGCGGCTGTCGGAGGATGCGGCGACATCCGTGGCGCTGCTCGATGCCGGCGGACGGAACGAAAGTTGGCGGATCACCACGCCCTTCGGGCTCGCTCTGCCATACAAGGCGGCCAATTGGGCCTTCGACACGGTGCCGCAGAAGGGATTGAACGGCCGTATCGGCTATCAGCCGCGCGGCAAGGGCCTCGGCGGCTCCTCGGCGATCAACGCCATGGTCTACATCCGCGGCCACAAATGGGACTACGACCACTGGGCCTCGCTCGGCAATGTCGGCTGGTCGTACGCGGACGTGTTGCCCTATTTCAAGCGCTCGGAGAACAACAGCGATTTCGACGGCGAATATCACGGCAAGGGCGGCCCGCTGCATGTCAACAGGTTGCGCTCGGACAATCCGATCCATGAGATTTTCCATCAGGCCGCACGCGAGGCACAATTCCGCATCCGCGAGGACTTCAATGAAGAGGACCACGAAGGGCTCGGCAGCTACCAGGTGACGCAGCACAGGGGCGAGCGCTGGAGCGCGGCGCGCGCCTATCTGCAGCCCCACATCGACAAGCGCGCGAATCTGCGCGTCGAGACGGCGGCGCATGCGACGAAAATCCTGTTCGAAGGCGGACGCGCGGTCGGCATCGAATATGTGCAGGGCAAGCAGACGAAACAGCTGCGCGCGCGCCGCGAGGTGATCCTCGCCTCCGGCGCCTTCCAGTCACCGCAATTGCTGATGCTGTCGGGCATCGGCGACGGCGAGGCGCTTGGCGCGCACGGCATCGGCCTCATGCATCATTTGCCGGGCGTCGGGCGCAATCTGCAGGACCATCCGGATTTCGTGTTCGTCTACGCCTCCGACTATCCGCACTTCGTTCACTCGTCGCTCGGCCGGCTGCCCTCGCTGCTCCGCGCCATCCGGCGGTACCGCAGGGAGCGACGTGGCCTGATGACCACCAATTTCGCCGAGTGCGGCGGCTTCCTGAAGACGCAGGCCGATCTCGACGTGCCGGATATCCAGCTGCACTTCATCATCGCGATGCTCGACGACCACGGCCGCAAGAAGCACAAGGAGGCGGGTTTCTCATGCCACGTCTGTCTGTTGCGGCCGAAGAGCCGCGGCAGCGTCTGGCTGAAAAGCGCCGATCCGCTGGCGGCGCCGATGATCGATCCGAACTTTCTGGGCGAGGCGGAGGATCTCGAGACCATGGTCGCGGGCTTCAAGACCACGCGGCGGCTGATGGAGACGCCTGCGATGCGCGCCTTGCAGAAGCAGGACATGTTCACGTCCGACGTGCGAACGGACGACGACATCCGCGCCATCCTGCGGAATCGCGTCGACACGGTCTACCACCCCGTCGGCACCTGCAAGATGGGCACGGACGCAATGGCCGTGGTCGATCCGAAGCTGAAGGTGCACGGTGTGGACGGCCTGCGTGTCGTCGATGCCTCGATCATGCCGACGCTCATCGGCGGCAACACCAATGCGCCGGCCATCATGATCGGGGAAAAGGCGGCGGATATGATCAGGAGCGAGGTGCGGTAGCTCTCCTCGCTCTCCCCGTCCTTACGGGGCCGCGACGAGCTACGCTCGCGCTGAGGGGGTTGGGGTGAGGGGCCTCTCTCCGCGAGTAGGGTGAGAGTTGGACTCGCGGAGAGTCCCCCTCACCCGGATTGCATCTTCGCTGCAATCCGGCCTCTCCCCGCGAGCGGGGAGAGGCGAAGAAAGGCTGGAGCGCCAGTCACGACGACGATTTCTTCACTCACCTTGAATAAGCCTGAAATGGACGCCCCCTTAGCTGCTGGAGCGAAAAGATACAGACGATTTTAGCGATCTGAAACCGGAACGACCGGTTCGGCGTTCATTCGTTCCATCGGCAGGGTTGCGCTCATGAATAGCTTCGATTTCGCGGTCTATGCGGCGCTCGCACTCGCGATCGGCTTTGGCTTCAGGACCGGCTTGCTCCGCAGCGCCATGACCATTCTCGCCTATCTCCTGGCGGCCCCCATCGCGGTTTCGCTGATGCCGATGATCGCGCCGCAGATCACGGGCAATCCGAATGCGCCGCAATTCCAGAACTGGATCTGGTTGTTCGGCATCTTTCTGGTGGTCGGCATGTTGCTCGGATATATCGGCCGTTTCGTGCTTGAGGACACGGTCGGCGACGCCGGCATCGGCGACCGCCTCGGCGGCGCCGCGCTCGGCGCCGTCCGGGTCGGCCTTGTCGCCACCACGCTGGTGCTGGTGTTCGACCAGATCGTGCCGGCCAACCGCCAGCCGCCCTTCCTGGCCGGCTCGCATCTGCGGCCGCTGTTCTCGGCGGTCGGGCAGATGGGCTTCAAGTCGCTGCCGCCGGAGGCCGCCGCCGCGATCGACCGCCTCAAGCAGGAGCGGCGCATCTGACTGTTTGGGCATGATCTTTTCGGAAAACCGCTACACACTTTTCCGGATCATGCCCGTTTGCATCGCCGCAGCCCGCGCCATGCATTTTGATGCGGGCACGTCCCTTATCAGCGGCATCACTCTTGGCTAGAGTGCCGCCCGTCCAAAAACCTGCCTGACATTACGGGAGTGAAACAGTGGATCTTGGGATCAAAGGTCGCCGCGCCATCGTCTGCGCATCCAGCAAGGGCCTGGGGCGCGCTTGCGCCATCTCGCTGGCCGAAGCCGGCGTCGACGTCACGTTGACCGCCCGCGGCGCCGAAGCGCTGAAGAAGACGGCCGACGACATCCGCAAGGCCTATCCCGCCGTGAAGGTCACCGAGATCGTCGGCGACATCACGACGCCTGCGGGGCGCGAAGCCGTGCTGAAGGCCTGCCCCGAGCCGGACATTCTCATCAACAATGCCGGCGGCCCGCCGCCCGGCGATTTCCGCAACTGGACCCGCGACGACTGGATCAAGGCGATCGACGCCAACATGCTCACGCCGATCGAGCTGATCAAGTCGACCGTCGACGGCATGATGGCGCGCAAGTTCGGCCGCATCGTCAACATCACCTCGGCCGCGGTGAAGGCGCCGATCGACATCCTCGGCCTCTCCAACGGCGCGCGCGCCGGCCTCACCGGCTTCATCGCCGGCCTGTCGCGCAAGACCGTGATCAACAACGTCACCATCAACGGCCTGCTGCCGGGCCCGTTCGAGACGGATCGCCTGACCGGCACCGCGAAGGCCGAGGCCGACAAGCGCGGCACGACGCCCGAGCAGGTCCTGGCCGAGCGCGCCAAGCTCAACCCGGCAGGCCGCTTCGGCCAGCCCGACGAGTTCGGCTATGCCTGCGCCTTCCTTTGCGGCGCCAAGGCCGGCTTCATCACCGGCCAGAACATTCTGCTCGATGGTGGTGCGTTCCCGGGAACGCTGTGAGAGCGGTCATCTCGCCTGCGATAGTGGGGAGAGTCCAGCCATGACGATGCGGGAGCTTCAGCGCCCAAGCGCGAGTCATGTGTTATCGAGGATCATCACCGCCGTTTGGTGATCTCGTCCTCGTCCCGCTCGCTGGGATCAGAGGAATCTGCGGTGAGCTGCTCGTCGGTCCAGTCGATGCCGAATGCGTCGAGCCCGTCGGCGAGCAGATCGCCCAGCATCGGCTCGCCGAGCAGGTATTGCACCGTTTCACGGCGCGGGCTGCGATACTCGGACCGTGCCTCCACAGCACGGGCGCGCAAATCGTCCCAATCATCGATCGCGCCGTCGCCGCGACCGAGCCAGGTCAGCGCGACGAGATCGAGCTGCTCGTCCTCGTTCAAGGCGATCATGAAGCCGCCGAGCTCGTTGCGGACCGGATCGGAGCCGTTGTCCTTCAGGACGTCGACTGCGTCGTCATCGGTCGGGTTCGAGCCCGAATCCGGATCGGTATCCGCCTCCTTGACGTCGAATTCGCGGGCCTTTTCTATGATGAAGGCGACCTTCTCGGCGGAAATGGCAAGCTCTGGCATGGGCTCCCCTTTGGCTCGTCCTGGGTTCCGCGATAACGCCGCACCGCTCCAGATGATCCATTGCGCCTGATGGCGGAAACTCGCATCAGCGAAAGCATTGGTGGGTACGGCGCTTCGCGCCTTTGCCCCACCCTACGATCACCTGAATTGAGGGGCTGCAATGCGCCCCGTTTTGAGCGGTTGAATTTCCCGCCGCGCTGTTCCATGAAGCTATTTAACCGATCAGTCCATCCCAAGGGAGAAACGAGAATGAAGCTTGTTCGTTACGGCGAAAAGGGTGCGGAAAAGCCCGGCCTGATCGACAAATCCGGCCAGTTGCGCGACCTGTCGGCGCATGTGAAGGACCTGACCGGCGAGGCCTATTCGCCGGAGTCGCTGACGAAGCTCGCCGCCATCGATCCCGCCTCGCTCCCCGCCGTCTCCGGCAAGCCGCGGTTCGGCGCGCCCGTCACCGGCATCTCGAAGTTCGTCGCGATCGGCCTCAATTACAGCGACCACGCCAAGGAGACCGGCGCCGCCATTCCGAGCGAGCCGATCATCTTCATGAAGGCCAACACCTCGCTGTCCGGTCCGAACGATAAGGTCGAGAAGCCGCGCGGCTCGACCAAGCTCGACTGGGAAGTCGAGATCGCCGCGATCATCGGTACCCGGGCAAAATACGTCTCGGAAGCCGATGCACTGAACCACGTCGCCGGCTATTGCGTCTGCAACGACGTCTCCGAGCGCAACTTCCAGACCGAGCGCCTGGGTCAGTGGACCAAGGGCAAGTCGCACGACACGTTCGGCCCGGTCGGTCCCTGGCTCGCCACCAAGGACGAGATCAAGGACGTGCAGAACCTGTCGATGTGGCTCGACGTCAACGGCCAGCGCCGCCAGACCGGCTCGACCAAGACCATGATCTTCTCGATGGCCAAGTGCATCTCCTATGTCTCGCAGTTCATGACGCTGCTGCCGGGCGACATCATCACGACAGGCACCCCGCCCGGCGTCGGCCTCGGCATGAAGCCGCCGACCTTCCTCAATGTCGGCGACGTCATCACGCTCGGCATCGAAGGCCTCGGCGAGCAGCGCCAGGAGATCGTTGCGGCGTAAGCCGCGCCGTCGCCATACCGTCATTGCGAGGAGCGAAGCGACGAAGCAATCCAGACTATTTCTACGGAGACAGCCTGGATTGCTTCGCTTCGCTCGCAATGACGAAAACCAATTGCCGGTCTCCCGCAGGACATTTCCGATGAAACTCTCCTTCTCCGCCGCCTCGCCGTTCGCCCGCAAGGTGCGCATTGCCGCGATCGAGCTTGGGCTGATCGACAGGATCGAATTCACGCCCGCGACCGTCGCGCCCGGCACGGCCAACGAGGACTATTCGCGCATCACGCCGCTGAAGAAGCTGCCGGTGCTAATCACTGACGACGGCGACGTGATCCTGGATTCCTACGTCATCGTCGAATATCTCAACGAGATGGCCGGCGGCAGCCTGATCCCGGATTACGGTCCGCGGCGCTGGAAGGCCAAGACCAATCACTCGCTGATCAACGGCATGCTCGATTCCATGCTGCTGTGCCGCTACGAGAAGATGGTGCGGCCGCAGGGCCTGCAATGGCAGGCGTGGTCGGACGATCACTGGAACCGGGCCTGGGCCGGCATGGCGCGTTTCGAGAACATGCCTGACGTGCTGAACGGCCCGTTCGACATCTCGCAGATCGGCCTCGTTTGCGTGCTCGGCTACGCCGACTTCCGCTTCGCCGATTGCGGCTGGCGCAAGGCCTATCCGAAGCTCGATGCCTTCCATCAGAAGATGCTGGAGCGGCCGTCGGTGAAGATCTCGGTGCCGCCAGCGGCGTAGCGGGATATGCCTGGAGAATGACGATGCGCGATCAATTCTCCCGGTTCACAATTCTCGGCGCGGGCCTTGTGCTCGCGCTCTCCATCTCAGCCACCAATCTACGGGCCGAGCCTGGACAACAAGGCCAAGCCTGTGGAGCGCCGTCATCGATCGACGATGGCTGGGAGATCGCCTCGCCCGACAGTCTCGGCATGGATGGCGCGCAACTCTGCGGCATCGCTGCACGGCTCAAACAACGCGCGACCTCGGTCCATTCGGTTGTCGTCGTGCGCCACGGCAAGCTCGTCTTCGAGCAGTATTTCCCCGGCTACGACCAACCCTGGGGGCAACCGGAAGGCCAGCACGAATTCACCGCGACGACGAAGCACGACATGCGTTCGGCATCGAAGAGTGTCGTTTCGACGCTCGTCGGCATTGCGATCGATCGCAAGCTGATCGAAGGCGTTGATGAGCCTGTGCTCAAATTCTTCCCCGACCGTCAGGCGATGAAGCAGCCGGGCTGGGAGGCCATTAAGCTGCGCCATCTGCTGACGATGTCCTCGGGGATGAAATGGGACGAAGCGCGGGCCTGGACCGATCCGAACAACGACGAGCCGCATCTCACGTTTGAAGCCGATCCGATCGGCTATGTGCTCGCAAAGCCACTCGCTGCACCGCCGGATGTGCTCTGGACCTATAATGGCGGCGGAACTGAACTGCTCGGCAACATCCTCGAGCGCGTCTCGGGCAAGCCGCTGGAGACGTTTGCGCGCGAGGTGCTGTTCCAGCCGCTCGGAATCACCGATCTCGAGTGGAAAGCCTATAAGAACGGCAAGATTGCAGCGGCCGCGGGCCTGCGCTTGCGGCCGCGCGATGCGGCGAAGATCGGCCAGCTCGTGCTCAATCGCGGCCAGTGGAACGGCCAACAAGTTGTCTCGGCCGACTGGATCGCGCAATCGATCACGCCGCGCTTCCAGGCGATCGGCTATTTCGGCGGCACGCTGTTCTACGGCTATCAATGGTGGATGGGCCGCTCGCTGGCCGGCAGCAAGGAAATCAAATGGGTTGCCGCCTTCGGCTGGGGTGGCCAGCGCCTCTTCATCGTGCCCGAGCTTGATCTCGTCATGATGACCACCGCTGCCCAATACGGCCAGCCCAAGGAAGGGCTCGCCGCGATCGACATCCTCTCCAACATCGTCATTCCATCCGTGCGCGACGCACGCTGAGTGCAAGAGAAGCGAATAAGGGAAGCGAACAAGGGAAGCGAGCATGAGCCTGAAATTCACCGTCGGCGATCTCACCATCCATCGCGTCATCGAGCAGGAAGCGCCCTTCTTCCCGGCGCTGGACTTCATGCCCGGCCTGACGCCGGAGGTGCTGGCCGAGAACCGGGCGTGGATGCGGCAAGCCAAGGCGCTCGACGACCGGGACACGCTGATCCTGTGTTTCCAGTCTTATGTGATCAAGACGCCGCATCACACCATTCTGGTCGACAGCTGCATCGGCAACGACAAGCCGCGGCCACAGCGGCCGGCATGGAACATGAAGACCGACGACAACTATCAACGCGGGCTCGCCGCGGCGGGCGTCTCCGTCGACGACATCGACTTCGTGATGTGCACCCATCTGCACGTCGACCACGTCGGCTGGAACACGCGGCTGGAGAACGGCCGCTGGGTGCCGACGTTCCCCAAAGCGCGCTATGTGTTCGCCAAGCAGGAGTACGACCATTGGTTCGCGGAGAATGCGAAGACGGAGATTCCGCCCTTTGCCGACAGCGTGCTGCCGGTGGTCGAGGCCAAGCGCCACGAGCTGGTCAGCAACGATCACCAGATCGGCGATCACGTCCGCATCGTGCCGACGCCGGGCCACACGCCGGGGCATATCGCCGTCGCGATGGGACGTGGCAAGGACGACGCGGTATTCTCCGGCGATCTCATGCACTCGCCGCTGCAGACGATCTATCCGGAGCTGTCGATCAAGTTCGACGTCGACCCGGCCAAGGCGGCCACGACGCGGCGAAGCTTCCTGGAACGCTATTGCGACAGCGACACGCTGTGCTGCACCGCGCATTTCCCCTCGCCGTCGGTGGGGAAGATCAAGCGCAAGGGCAGCGGGTTCGTGTGTGCGGCGGTGTGATTGAGCTGAGACGCCGTATGGTGGGCAAAGCGTGCCCACCATGCCAAATGCGCCAGGGAATGGTGAGCACGGCGCGCGAAGTGCGCGCCTTTGCCCAGCCTACGATTCCACCCGCGTGGAGAAAGCAATGACAGCACTTCCCGACATTCCCCTCCCCGCCGGCATCCGCTCGCGGTATGTCGACGGCATCAACGGCTTGCGGATGCATGTGCTCGAGGCCGGCTTCGAGACCAGGGGCCGTCCCTGCATCCTGCTGCTGCACGGGTTTCCCGAGCTCGCGTTCTCCTGGCGCAAGGTGATGCCGGCGCTTGGCTCGGCCGGCTATCACGTGCTCGCGCCCGACCAGCGCGGCTATGGCCGCACGACCGGCTGGACCGCGGATTACGACGGCGATCTCACCCCATTCTCTCTTCTCAACCTCGTCCGCGATGCGCTCGCCCTGGTGACGGCGTTCGGCTACAGGCAGGTCGATCTCGCCGGACACGATTTCGGCAGCCCGGTCGCGGCGTGGTGCGCGCTGATCCGGCCCGACGTGTTTCGTTCGGTGACGTTGATGAGCGCGCCGTTCGGCGGAGCGCCGGCGTTGCCCTTCGACACGGTCGATAGTCCCGCGAAGCCACCGGTCGAAGATCCCGTGCATCGCGAACTCGCCGCGCTGCCGCGCCCGCGCATCCGCTATCAATGGTACTATGCGACGCGCGCCGCCAACGCCGACATGCAGCACGCGCCGCAAGGCGTGCATGATTTCCTGCGCGCCTATTATCATCACAAGAGCGCGGACTGGATCGACAACAAGCCATATCCGCTGAAATCATGGTCGGCAGGCGAGCTTGCCAAGCTGCCGACCTATTACGTGATGAACCTCGGTGAGACCATGGCCGAGACGGTCGCGAAGGAGATGCCGTCGCCGACCGCGATCGCCGCCAATCAATGGCTGCCAGACAGCGACCTCGCCTATTACAGCGCCGAATATGCCCGCACCGGATTCCAGGGCGGCCTGCAATGGTATCGCTACGGCACGTCAGGCTCGCTCAACAACGAGATGCAGCTGTTCTCGGGCCGCAGCATCGACGTGCCCGCGTGCTTCATCTCGGGCAAGCAGGATTGGGGCACTTATCAGCGCCCCGGCGTGTTCGAGGCAATGCAGGGGCGCGGCTGCACGAAGATGCTCGGTTGCCATCTCGTCGACGGTGCGGGCCATTGGGTGCAGCAGGAGCAGCCCGCCGAGGTCAGCCGGCTGCTGCTCGACTTCCTCGAAAAGGCCCGCGCCGCATGATTTGACCCGGGAACCGCGTCGCATTATATAGTTTAGAATAGTTCTAAACTAATGGGACAGGCCGTCGTGAAGAATTTTGCCGATCTGACCGAGCGCGAGGTGCTTGCGGTCGCGATCTCCTCAGAGGAGGAGGACAGCCGCATTTACATGTCCTTCGCCGAGGATCTCCGGGAACGCTATCCGGATACGGCCAAGATCTTCGAGGAGATGGCGGAAGAGGAGCGCGGCCATCGCCACATGCTGCTGGAGATGTACGAGCAGCGCTTCGGTCCTCATTTGCCTCCGATCCGCCGCGAGGACGTCAAGGGATTCCTGCGCCGCCGCCCAGTCTGGCTCACCAAGAACCTCTCGCTCGACACCATCCGCAAGGAGGTCGAGACCATGGAGATGCAGGCCGAGCGGTTTTACGTGAAGGCGGCCGAACAGGCGCAGGATACCGGGGTGCGCCGCCTGCTCGGCGATCTCGCCGAAGCCGAGAAAGGTCATGAAGAGACCGCGGCAAAGCTGGCGGACCAGATCCTCAAGCCCGGCGTGCGCGCCGAGGAAGACCGCACGCGGCGGCGGATGTTCGTGCTGCAATATGTGCAGCCGGGCCTCGCCGGCTTGATGGACGGCTCGGTCTCGACGCTGGCGCCGCTGTTCGCGGCGGCCTTCGCCACGCACCAGAACTGGCAGACGTTCCTGGTTGGCCTCGCCGCCTCGATCGGCGCCGGCATCAGCATGGGATTTGCCGAAGCGCTGTCCGACGACGGCTCGCTGACGGGCCGGGGCTCGCCCTGGCTGCGCGGCATCACCTGCGGCGCGATGACGACGCTCGGTGGGCTCGGTCATACCATGCCCTATCTCGTGCCGGACGCATGGCCCAACGCATTCTGGATCGCGACCGCGATCGCCGGCATCGTCGTGTTCTTCGAACTCTGGGCGATCGCCTTCATCCGCGCGCGCTACATGGATACGCCGTTCCTCCAGGCCGTATTCCAGATCGTGCTCGGCGGCGCCATCGTGCTGGCGGTGGGGATCTTGATCGGGGCGGCATAGCAGCCTCGGCATTCCCTCGCATGGCAATCGCGATCAAACGGCGGTTGCGGCGTTCGGCCAAACTGCGCATCATCCCTTCAGTGAAGCGCAGGAGCATGTCGTGGCGAAATCGGAATGGAGTTACAAGAGCGCGGTCGAGCTGTCGGCCGCATTGGCGGCGAAGAAGGTCTCCGCCGTCGAGCTCACGCAGGACGCGATCGACCGCATCGAACGGCACGACGGCAAGGTCAACGCGATCTGCGTCCGCGATTTCGAGCGCGCGCTGAGCGCCGCGCGTGATGCGGATGCGGCCCTGGCTCGCGGCGAGCGCAAGCCGCTGCTCGGCCTGCCGATGACGGTGAAGGAATCCTACAACATCGCCGGCCTGCCGACGACCTGGGGCATTCCCGCGCAGAAGGACTTCATTGCCAAGGAAGACGCGCTGCCGGTGACGCGGGTGAAGGACGCTGGCACTGTCATCGTCGGCAAGACCAACGTGCCGCTCGGCCTCGGCGACTGGCAAAGCTACAACGACATCTACGGCACCACCAACAACCCCTACGATCTCGGCCGCACGCCGGGCGGTTCGTCCGGCGGCTCCTCGGCGGCCCTCGCCGCAGGCTACGGCCCGCTCTCCATCGGCTCCGATATCGGCGGCTCGCTGCGCGTGCCGGCCTTCCATTGCGGCGTCTACGCACACAAGCCGACCTTCAACCTCGTCGCCATGCGTGGCCACACGCCGCCGCCGCTGCCACCGTTGCCATTCGAGCGTGACCTCTCGGTGATCGGCCCGATGGCACGCAGCGCCGCCGATCTGTCGCTGGTGCTCGACGTGATGGCCGGGCCCGATCCGATCGATGCAGGCTTCGCCTATCGGCTCGAATTGCCGGCGGCACGGCACATCGCCTTCAGGGATTTCCGCGTGCTGGTGATCGACACCGATCCGGTGCTGCCGACCGGCACCGCCGTGCGCGGCACCATCAACACGCTCGCCGATAACCTCGCCAAATCAGGCGTCAAGATCGAACGCAGCAGTCCGCTGCTGCCGGATTTTGCGGCCTCGACGCGGCTCTATATGCGCATGCTGATGTCGTTCCTCGCCGCAAGTTTTGCGCCCGACATCTATGCCGGCGCCAAGGCGGCGGCAGCCGCGCTGCCCGAGGGCGACAACAGCCTCGCCGCCGAGCGGCTGCGCGGCATCGCGCTCAGCCATCGCGACTGGCAGATGGCGAACGGCGGACGCACCCGGTTGCGCGCGCAATGGCGCGAGCTGTTCAAGACGTTCGACGCCGTGATCTGTCCGGTGATGCCGACCGCCGCCTATCCCCACGACCATTCGCCTGATCAGGAAACCCGCCGCATCACAATCGACGGCAAGGAGCACGTCTATCCCGACCAGCTCGCCTGGCCCGGCATCGCCACGCTGCCCGGCCTGCCCTCGACCGCGATCCCGACCGGCTTCGCGCCGGATGGGCTGCCGGTCGGCGTCCAGATCGTCGGCCCATGGCTCGAGGACCGCACGCCGCTGAAGCTGGCCGAGCTGATCGAGCGCGAGTTCGGCGGGTTCGTGCCACCCAAGATGCTTGATGATTGATGCCGCCGCGTCATTGCGAGGAGCCCTTGCGACGAAGCAATCCCGTCCGCATCTGCGGAAACATTTCTGGATTGCTTCGCTGCTCTCGCAATGACGGAGTAGATAACTGAGGACGGAGAAATGTCATGAGCCAGGACATCGAACAGCTCACCGCACTCAACCGTGACTATGTCGCGTCTGTGCAGAACTGCGACGTCAAACGCTTCGACGAGATCCTGGCGCCGGAGTTTTACTGCTCCAATCCGGACAAGACGCTGGTCGACCGCACCGGCTTCCTGGAGCAGACCGCGCGGCCGGTCGCGATCCGCGATCTGCATGCGTTTGACGTCATCATCCGCATCATGGGCGACTTCGCGATCATTCACGCGGCAACGAGCTACACCACCGCGGATGGTCAGCAGGCGACCGGGCGCTACACCGATTGCTGGGCGAAGAAGAACGGCAAGTGGCTCGCGGTGTCTGCGCACGTGTCGCGGTGAGCGGCCCGCATCGCCGCCCCACTCTCCGCCGTCATGCCCCGCGAAGGCGGGGCATCCAGTACGCCGCGGCCTCTCGGTTCAGACAACAGCGTCTCTGGAATACTGTCATCGCCCGGTCAAGCCGGGCGATGACAGCGTAATCGGCGCTAGCTATCAAACACAATCACGCTCCGCAGCGTCTTGCCGGCTTTCATGTTGGCAAAACCTTCGTTGATCTCGGACAGCTTCAGCTTGGCCGAGATCCAGTCCTCCAGGTGCAGCCGGCCGCGCAGGTAGAAATCGACCAGACGCGGCATGTCGACGCGGAAATGGTTCGAGCCCATTGACGAGCCCTGGATCCGGCGTTCGCGCAGGAAGTCGAAACCGTGCAGCTCGATCTTCTGGCCGAACGGGATCATGCCGACGATCGTGGCGGTGCCGCCGGAAGCGAGCATGCCGAACGCCTGCTCCGCGGTTTCCTTGCGGCCGAGCACCTCGAAGGAATGATGCACGCCGCCATTGGTGAGGTCGCGGACCTGCTTCACGACGTCGCCGTCGGCGGGGTTGACGATGTCGGTGGCGCCCAGCTTGGTCGCGAGCTGGAGCTTTGCCGGATTGGTGTCGATGGCGATGATGCGGCCGGCACCGGCGATCTGCGCACCGTTGATGGCGGCCATGCCGACACCGCCGCAGCCGATCACGGCGACGGTTTCGCCGGCCGTCACCTTCGCCGTGTTCACCACCGCGCCGTAGCCGGTGATGACACCGCAGCCGATCAGCGCGGCGAGATCGAGCGGCATCTCCTTCCTGATTTTGACGATCGCATTTTCGTGCACCAGCATCTGCTCGGCGAAGGAGGAGAGGTTGAGGAACTGGTGCAGCTTCTCGGGCTTCGACCATTGCATGCGATTGGAGACGCCCGGCAGCAGCTTCACCGTGGTGTCAGTGCAGAGCACCGTGCGCCCCGTGGCGCAATTGTCGCAGGTGCCGCAGAACACGGATAGGCACGTGACGACGTGGTCGCCCGGCTTCACATAGGTGACGTCGGAGCCGACCTGCTCGACAATGCCGGCGGACTCGTGTCCGAGCACCGCGGGCAGCGGATGCGGGTAGAGGCCTTCCATGAAGTGCAGATCGGAGTGGCAGAGCCCGGCGACTGACGTGCGGATCAGAACTTCGCGTGGGCCGGGCTTCGGCAGGCTGACATCCTCGATGACCAGCGGCTTGTTGACTTCATGGAGGACGGCGGCCTTCATCGAGCACTCCCTATCGCGTTTTTTGATTTGATCGTGGCCCGCAGCCTACGCTGCCAGAACCAGTTCGCCAACCTCGCTCATGCCGGCGTCGCGGTCACCGAGCAGAAGTGCTGCGATCTTGGCCTGCGTGGCATTTTCCGTCAGCCGGAACGGATCGCCCGGCACGACGCGATGGTCGATCACCAGCCGCGACAGCAGCAGCCGGCGCGCGTCGCCGCGCATGTCGTGGATGCGGTGCGCCTCCCAGGCGAGCGCAACGGCGCTTGCGACGTGATAGAGCAGGCTCGTTGCGCGCCGCGCGTCGGCCTCGTTCTCTGACTTGCCTGCGACCTCGCGCGCGAAGCCGACGGCGCGCTCGACGAGGCCGCCCAAATTGTCGCGCCAGGCCTGCGGCACCGAGGCGCTATCGTCGAGGCGTGCGTGCAGATCCGCATTCAGCGCGGATTCTGCGCCGTGGCGGCCAACGGCACGCCTCAGCGCATCGATGGCGACGATGTTGCCGGTGCCTTCCCAGACGGAGCCGAGATGCGCATCGCGCAGCAGGCGCGGCGTGGCGAATTCCTCGACATAGCCGATGCCGCCGCGCATCTCGAGCGCATCGCCGCAGACTTTTCGCGCATCGCGCGTAGCGCGGAACTTCAGGGTCGGGGTCAGAATGCGCAGCAGCGCCGCCGCATCCTGGCTGCCGGCTTCCGCACGATCGAGCGCATCGGCGGTGAGAAAGCTCATCGACAGCGCCTGCTCGACCGGCAGCATGATTTTCAGCATCTGCCGTCGGCCGAGCGGCAGGTCGATGATGCGGTTGCCGAACACCACGCGGTTCTTCGCCACGACAAGCGCGTCATGATAGGCGCGGCGCATCAGCGCGGCCGATTTAACGCCGTTTGAAAGCCGCGACGAGTTCACCATCTCGGCCATCTGCGCAAAACCGCGGTCGAGCTTGCCGACCGCGTACGCAATCGCGCCTTCGAGCTTGATCTCGCCGGAGGCCATCGAGCGGGTGCCGAGCTTGTCCTTGAGACGTACGATCCGGTAGTGGTTCTGCGAGCCGTCGTCGAGGAAGCGCGGCATCAGGAACAGGCCGACACCGCGCGTGCCGGGGCCGGCGCCTTCGGGGCGCGCCAGCAGCATCACCACTTTCGCGTCCGCATTGGAGCAGAACCATTTCTCGCCGGTGAGACGCCAATGGTCGCCCTCCTGCACCGCGCGCGTGGTCAGCGTGCCGACGTCGGAGCCGCCTTCCTTCTCGGTCATGAACTGGCCGCCTTGCGTCAGCTTGCTCATGTCGGTCTGGGTCAGGCCGTCCAGATATTTCGCCTTCAGTGCATCGCTGCCGAAATTCGAAAGCAGCTTTGCGCAACCATCGGTGACGTTGATCGGGCAGCCCATGCCGAATTCGGCCTGGTTGAACAGGAAGGTGAAGGCGTGCTTGGCCACCACAGGATATTTGTCCGGCCAGCCCATGATGCCCTTGCGGATCGACAGCGCGTGGATACCGAATTCGCCGAAGGCGGCGTTCTCCAGCTCGCGATAGGCCGGGTGATATTCGATCCACTGCACGTCGCGGCCGAACTTGTCGCGCTGGTGCAGCAGCGGCGTGTGTCGGTCGGCGAGCCGCGCACAATCGTCGAGATGGCCGCCGGCGAGCTCACCGAGGCGATCGAGATGCGGCTCGATGTGGCGGAATAGCGTCTCCGGCAAATGGATGCGCAGGAGGTCCGTCAGCGCCTGATCGGCGCGGTAGAAATTCATGCCAGTGGTATCGGGCGCCAGCAGGCCGGATGGTGCGGCCGCGACATTATTTGGCTGCGCTGTGGCCGGCTTGTGCATGATCGTCCTCTTCGTTTCCGCCCGGCGCCAAATTCTTATCGCTTGCCGCTTGGGATGATGTCGATCATGCTCCCATCGCGAGAGGCGATAAAGCCGCAAATTGTCAGGGAGGCATGATCGCCGTGAAGGAGCAATTCGCTCTGCGGAATTGTCATCGAGCCGGCTGGTTGTCCGCGCGGCGGATGCATAGATCAGCGGCGTCCCGTCCCCGAGAGATCACGCCATGGAACATCCGAAATACAAGATCGCCCTCATCGTCGGCGCCGGCGAAGGCCTGAGCGCCTCGCTGGCACGGCTGCTGTCCGCGCAAGGCATTCGCGTCGCGCTTGCCGCGCGAAAGATCGAGAAGTTAGGCGCGCTCTGCAGCCAGACCGGCGCGAAGGCCTATGCCTGCAACGCCACCGAGCCTGAGGAGGTCGAACGCCTGTTCGGTCTGGTCGAGCGCGAGATCGGCACGCCGGATCTCGTCGTCTACAATGCCTCTGGCCGCGCGCGTGGCACTTTTGTCGATCTCGTCCCGGCGGATGTAGCGAATGCGATCGCGGTCAGCGCCTATGGCGGCTTCCTGGTGGCGCAGCAGGCGGCCAGGCTCATGGTACCAAACAAGCATGGCGCGATCCTGTTCACCGGTGCTTCGGCCAGCGTCAAGGGCTACGCGCAATCCGCTCCGTTCGCGATGGGCAAGTTCGCGCTGCGCGGGCTGGCGCAGAGCATGGCGCGCGAATTGTCGCCGCAAGGCATCCATGTCGCGCATTTCGTCATCGACGGCGGCATCAAGAGCGCCGCGCGCACCGAGCCGGCCGACAAGCCGGATTCGATGCTCGATCCCGATGCGATCGCGGAGAGCTACTGGAACGTGCTGCAGCAGCCGCGCAGCGCCTGGAGCTGGGAGCTGGAGCTGCGGCCCTGGGTGGAGAAGTTTTGAGGCGATAACCTAACAGCAACCGTCATTGCGAGCGAAGCGAAGCAATCCAGAGATGTTTCTCCGGATACAGACTGGATCGCTTCGTCGCTTCGCTCCTCGCAATGACGAAAGTAGGGAGCGACCATGACCACGGAAACCACCGTCGACACCGGCACCAATGAACTGCTCTGCGTCATTCGCGACCGCGTCGCCGTCATTACGCTGAACCGGCCGGAGGCGCGCAACTCGCTGTCGGACACGCTGACGCCGGCGCTGCGCACGATGATCCGGACCTGCGGCGAGAACCCCGATGTCGGCGCGCTGCTCATTACGGGCGCCGGCGAAGCCTTCTGTGCCGGCGGCGACGTCAAGGGCATGGGCGCGCATCGTGATCCCAAAAAGCTGGAAATGTCGCTTGAGGACCGCGTCGCCGATCTCCAGGAGCGGCAGCGGCTGCTCACCGGCGCGCTGATGTCGGTGCGCAAGCCGACCATCGCCGCCCTTCCCGGCCCCGCCGTCGGCGCCGGGCTTGCGCTCGCTATGGCCTGCGATATCCGCATCGCCGCACAATCGGCCTTCGTCGCCACCGGCTATGCCCGCATCGCGCTCTCCGGCGATTACGGCATCGCCTGGCTGTTGACGCGGCTGGTCGGCACCGCGCGGGCGCGCGAGCTGCTGTTCACCGGCGATCGCGTCGACGCGGCGCGCGCCGAGGCCATCGGCCTCGTCAACCGCGTCGTGCCTGACGACAAGCTGCAAGCCGAGGCCTTCGCCCTGGCAAAATCGCTCGCCGAAGGTCCGCGGCTGGCGCTGCGCTACATGAAGGACAATCTCGACGAGGCCCTGCTGTTCGATTTCGAAACCGCCCGCGATCACGAGGCCGAGCGCCTGATCCGCCTCACAACGACCGCCGATCACAAGGAGGCGGTGCAGGCGTTCATCGAGAAGCGCAAGGCGGTGTTCACGGGGAAGTAGGCGCCTCAATCACAGCGGCGCGTTTTGCGTGAGGGGCAAAAAAAAGCCCGGCTCAGATTTGACTTGAGCCGGGCCCGGAGTGGTGTCAGGCCGAGGCTGAGGGGCTATCGGCCTGACGGGAAAGTGCGGCGAGACGCCAGCTGGCGCAGGGAATGTCCTTCGGCGCGACGTGGATCTCCTTGTCGAAACGCACCAACTTCCAGTCGTCAGGATGACTGACGAAGGCGAAACCGGATTTGCGCGCGAGCGAGATCATGGTCTGGTTGGAGCGCAGCGTATCGCCGAAGATGTGCTCGGCGCCAAGCGAGGCGGCGCGGCATTCGAGGTTCTTCAGAAGCGCGGTGGCAATGCCGTGGCCCTGCCAGCGATCGTCGACCGAGAGGCCGAACTCCAGCGTCGAGGTCTCGACATGCAAGGCGTAGCGCGCCTCGGCAACGATGGTCTCGAAGCCGTCGACCATCCTGGTCGCGACCACGGTAAATCGTTCGCGCTCGCCGACCTGAAGGAAGTCATTCAGCAGCCCCTTCGGCAGTTCGCTGAGCGCGCCGAAGAAGCGGTTGTAGCGGGAGCGGGTCGAGAGCGAGCGGAAATAGTGCTGGAGCTCCTCGGTGTCGCGCGGCTCGACGTAGCGCACGTTGATTGCGTCGCCCTGCCGGGTGCGCAGCACGTCCGAATATTGCTTCAGATCTTCAAGCCGGAGGGTGCTCATGACACGTGCCCTAGAGAAGGAGGGACCGCCGGCGCCCCTGTGATCAGGCGGCGCCGGCCTGGCGGCCTATCAGGCCCGCCAGAAGGGTTTCTCAGCCTCAAAGGCGATATCGCTCCAGGACAGGCCGACGTCGTGGAGATCGCGGGCGGTCCAGTTGCTCAGTTCGCGACGGGTCCGGTAACGCTCGTGCCAGACATGGAGTGTTTCGCCGATCTGGTAGAGCAGCCCAGGCGCATGATGATTTGTCATCGAATTGTCAGTGCAGGTAGACATTTTCAGCTCCTCGAGCTAAATTTTGACCGAATATCCTCCTGCGCGCGTGCTTCGACAAACGACAATTTGTACCTCTTCGCATGAAATAAGCTCATGCATCATGCTGCCAAATGACTGCCAGATTGCCCTCCCTGAACGGATTGCGGGCGTTTGAGGCCGCCGCGCGCCATCTCAGCTTCACGCTGGCGGCAAGCGAGCTGAACGTGACACAGACCGCGATCAGCCATCAGATCCGCCGGCTCGAGGACGAGCTCGGCATCCGCCTGTTCATCCGGCAGAACCGCGCGCTGGCGCTGACGCCGGAGGCGCGAGACTACCTGCCCGGCGTCCGCGCCGCCTTCAACGACCTCCGGCTTGCGACCGACCGGCTGCTGCGCAAGGACGACGACAAGGTGCTGACGGTCTCGACACTGGCCTCGCTGGCGGCAAAATGGCTGCTGCCGCGGCTGACCGATTTCCAGGAGGCACATCCCGGCATCGACGTGCACATCACCACCTCGACCAGCCTCGTCGATTTCCAGCGCGACGAAGTCGACGCCGCAATCCGTTATGGCCGCGGCCAATGGCCGGGCCTGCGCGCCGACTGGCTGATGGCGGACGAGCTGTTCCCGGTGTGCAGCCCCTCGCTGCTGCGCGGCGACAAGCCGCTGCGCCAGCCGGAGGATTTGCGGGGTTATCCCCTGCTGCACACATCCAACGCCAACAGCGACGACTGGCGGCTGTGGCTGACGGCGGCGGGCCTGCCGGCCGACATCGCCAGGCAGCCCGGCATCACCTTCGACATGATCTTCATGACCATCCAGGCCGCGATCGACGGCATCGGCGTGGCGATGGGGCGGACCTCCTATGTCAGCGACGACATCGCCAAGGGCCGGCTCGTGGTCCCCTTCAAGATCGCGCTGCCGGCGGACGCGGGCTTCTATCTGGTCTCGCCGGAGGGCCGCCGCGAGGCGCCGAAGCTCGCCGCGTTTCGCCAGTGGATGATCGCTGCAACGCAGAATAAAGCCTGAAAAATCATCAGCTTCCGCAGCAAATTCAGTTGACTCGCAACGCCTCGCGCGAGATGGGGTAAGACAGATTGTCACAGCAACGATCTGTCGCCTTGCCGTGAAAATGAGTTCCGGTCCGGCCACGTCTTCCAGGGGAGTAACGTCAATGGCTGGACCAGCAGCATCAACCAATCCGCCCGAGATCAAATCGCGCATCGGCGCGATCCTGCGCGCAACGAGCGGCAATTTCCTCGAACAGTTCGACTTCTTCCTGTTCGGCTTCTATGCCGCCGCGATCGGCAAGGCGTTCTTCCCCTCCACCAACGAGACCGCGTCACTGCTCAACACCTTTGGCGTGTTCTGGCTCGGCGCGCTGATGCGCCCGGTTGGCGCGATCGTGCTCGGCGCCTACATCGACCGCATCGGCCGCCGTCAGGGCCTGATCGTGACGCTCGCTATCATGGCCATCGGCACGGTCGTGATCGCATTCTGCCCGAGCTACGCCACGATCGGCATCGCAGCGCCTGTGATCGTCCTGGTCGGACGCCTGCTGCAGGGCTTCTCCGCCGGCGTCGAGCTCGGCGGCGTGTCGGTCTACCTCGCGGAAATCTCCACGCCCGGCAACCGCGGCTTCTACACCTCGTTCCAGTCGTCGAGCCAGCAGGTTGCGATCTTCGTGGCGTCGATCCTCGGCTATCTCCTCTCCGAGGTTATGCCGGCTGACACGGTCGCAGCCTGGGGCTGGCGCATTCCCTTTTTCGTCGGTTGCATGATCATTCCGCTGATCTTCTTCCTGCGGCGCACGCTGGAGGAAACGCCCGCCTTCCTCGCCATGAAGAAGCATCCGACGGCGAACGAGGTGTTCGCCTCCGCGCTCGCCAACTGGCGCATCGTCATCCTCGGCATGATGATCGCGGTCCTGACCACGACGACGTTCTACTTCGTCACCGTGTACACGCCGACCTTCGGCAAGACCGTGCTGAAGCTGTCGTCGCAGGATGCGCTGCTGGTCACGCTGCTGGTCGCAGTCACGAATTTCATCTGGAATCCGGTCGGCGGCGCGCTGTCCGACCGGGTCGGCCGCAAGCCGGTGCTGCTCGGCATCGCCACACTGGCGCTGCTCACCGCCTATCCGGCACTGAGCTGGCTGGTGGCGGCGCCGACCTTCGGCAAGCTGCTCGCGGTCGAGATGATGTTCTCGTTCTATTTCGGCATGTACAGCGGCACCATGCTCGGTGCTCTCGTCGAGATCGTGCCGGCACACGTCCGCACCACCTGCTTCTCGCTCGCCTTCGCGCTCGCCGCCGCGCTGTTCGGTACCTTCACGCCCTTCGCCTCGACCTTCCTGATCGACTACACCGGCAACAAGGCATCGCCCGGTCTTTGGCTGATGTTTGCGGCCGCGCTTGGTATCATTGCCGCGTCGATCGTCTATCGCGGCGGCCGCCAGGCGGTGACGACGTATGATACGGCGGCGGAGCCGGTGGCGGGTCATTGATGGTCATTCCGGGGCGCGCGTAGCGCGAGCCCGGAATCCATTTCTCCGAGCATTCCTGACGCACGATGGATTCCGGGCTCGGTCCTACGGACCGCCCCGGAATGACAGTGGGGGCTACAGCTCCACCACCACGTAATCGCTCTCGACCTTCACCGTGATCGTCTCGGCGACATACGGCCCCTTCACCACGCTCGCACCGGGCTCGACATGGGCCGGATAGGCCTTCGCGCGGAAGCGGCGGGGGTCGCAATAGGATTGGCCGGTGCGGATGTCGAACTCCCAGCCGTGCCAGGGGCAGCGGATGATCTCGCCGAGTTTCGTATATTCGATCTCGCCGGGATCCCTGGACTGCGCGAGCCCGATCAGCGGGCCCTCGCACAGCGCCGCGCCCTGATGCGGGCAGCGGTTCATCAGGCCGAAATACTCGCCCTTGACGTTGAAGACCGCGATCGGCCGTCCCTCGATCTCCAGGAATTTTCGCGTGCCCGGCGGAAGCTCATCGACCGCGGCAATCACATGCCTCGCCATCAACTGATTCCGTAGAGCTTCCGGGCATTGCCCAGATAGAACGCCTCGCGGTTGGTGTCGCTGACGCCCGCCGGTAAGACACGCGACGGCTCGTCATAATCCCAATGCGGATAGTCGGTCGCGAACAGCAGCCGGTCCCAACCGAGCCAGTTGATGACGTCGAGCAGATCCTCGCGCCGCTCCGGATCTTCCATCGGCTGCGTGGTCCACCACACCTGCTCGCGGATATATTCCGACGGCGGCCGTTTTACGTGCGGCACCTCGCTGCGCAGCCGCTGCCACGCCTTATCGAGCCGCCAAGCGAGTGACGGTGCCCAGCCAAAGCCGGCTTCGATCATCACCATCTTTAGCTTCGGGAAGCGCTCGAACACGCCTTCCAGCACGAGGCTGGCCAGTGCCGATTGCTGGCACTGCGAGTGGCCCACCATCTCCTCGATGTAATAGGACGGCCAGCCCGATGGCGTGATCGGGTTGCCGCCGAAGCCGAAGGCATGGACGCCGACAGGAAGGCCGGCCTCTTCCGCGGCCTGATAGATCGGCCAGTATCGGCGCTGACCGAGCGGCTCGACATTGCGGCTGAGCAGCAGCACCTGCACAAAGTTCTTGTCACCGGCGCGCTCGCGAATCTCGGCAGCGGCCGACAGGCCATCCTCATTGCCGACGACGATCGACGCCTTCAGCCGCTTGTCCTTGCTGGTCCATTTGTCGATCTGCCAGTCGTTGATGGCCGAGCAGAGCGCAGCCGAGAGGTCGTGATTGCGGATGCCTTGCCCGGTATTGAGCGGATTGAGCACGCCGAGTTGCACGTTGTTGGGATCGAGCAGTTGCTTCTGCATGAAAGACAGCGAGGAGCCCTGCGGGCCGCCCTCCGGCGGATAGGCATCGCGGCGCGAGGCATTGGGCTGCGCCTTCGGATAGGGCGGGCCTTCCATCATGCCCTGATAGGCATGAACGCCGTAGATCTCGAGGTGATGCTGCCAGCGTTTGGCCAGATAGGGATAGAGCTCGGTCCGGGTCGCGCGCGCCGGATGGATGTCGCAGTCGGCTATCGCGGTCTTCGTCGTCGGGGGGGAAGCGGCCTCTAGGCTCTCGCGGAACTGGATATTCATCGCCTTGCCTCCTTTGGCAGCGGGCTCACGTCAGGCGGGGATAGGTTGCATGCGGATTGTCGATCATGATCTTGCGCACGAGATCGGGGGACAGACCTTGAGGCAGCGCGTCCAGGCCATCGAACTGCCAGTGCGGATAGTCGGTGGAGAATAGGACCAATTCGTCGGACTGCATATGCTCAAACAGGCGAATTAATGTCGCTTCGTCCGGCGGCGCATCAAATGGCTGTAACGAGAAGCGGATGTTGCTGCGCACAATTTCCAGCGGCGCACGATCGACCCAGGGCGTCTCCATCCGTACCCCGCGCCAGAACTTGTGCAGGCGCCAGAGAAAGGGCGAGATCCAGGAGACGCCGGACTCCAGCATCACCATCTTCAGCCGCGGATATTTGGCGAAAACGCCCTCGACGATCAGGCTGGTGAGCTGGGTCTGAAACGCCTGGGCCTGACCGACATAATCCTCGATGTGATAGGAACCCCACCCCACCGCGGTCGGCGGATTGTGATAGGCGGAACCGGCGTGGATCCCGACCGGAAGGTCGTGTCGTTCCGCCGCCTCATAGATCGGCCACAGCGCGCGCTTGCCGAGCGGCGTGTCGCCCATCACCAGCATCAGCACCTGCACGAAGCGCTTGTCCTGCGCGCAGCGCTCGATCTCGGCGACTGCCTTCTCGACGCTTTGTGTCGGGATCACGATCGAGCCGCGCAGCCGGGAATCGCGATCGAGCCATTCCTTCGCGAGCCATTCGTTCAGCGCGCGGCAGAACGCGGCCTGCAAATCTTCCGAGAACACCATCTGCACGCCGTAAAGCGGGTTGCAGATGGCATACGTCAGCCGGAACGGATCGAGCACATGCCGCTGCATGTCCTCCAGGCTTTCGCCCGGCTTGCCATTCTCGGGACGCCAATCGGGCCGCGCCACGATCGGCGAGTTTTTCGGGTAGGATTGCGAGACGAGATCGACCATGCCGCGCGTCGTCACCTGATCGCGCCAATAGTCGTTCAGGTACGGCAGCAGGCTGGTCAGATGCGGCACGGCCGGATGCACGTCGCAATCCACCCCGCCGGCGATCAGGGACGCCATGACGCCTCTCTTCTCACGTTTCCTCGTCGTGTCCTGTCGCGGGCGGCGCTTGGCCGCTTCGCCTTGTCCGCCATTCAAGCAGGCCTGCCCTCCGCCCGCAACTCGGCCAAGGCTTCTGTCATATGCTAGGAAGGCTGGGCTCGGTTGCGAAGGAATAAGGGATGATAGGGATGAAAGAGCTCGTCGGCATTGCGGAACAGGTCGCAGGCAAACTGATCGCGCGCAAGCAGACCATTGCGGTCGCGGAATCCTCGACCGGCGGCCTGATCGCAGCGAGCCTGCTCGCGGTGCCCGGCGCCTCTGCCTATTTCCTCGGCGGCGCAGTGGTCTACACTCGCGACGCCAGGCGCGTGCTGATGGATATTTCGGACGAAGGAATGAAGGGCTTTCGTTCCTCCTCGGAGCCCTACGCGAAACTTCTGGCCGAACAGATGCGCGGCCGCTTCAGCTCCGACTGGGGCCTGTCCGAGACCGGCGCAGCCGGCCCCACCGGCAACCGCTATGGCGACGCTGCCGGCCATAGCTGCATGGCGGTCGCGGGGCCGGCAGCTGAGGTGATGACGCTGGAGACGGGCAGCAGCGACCGGTTCGCCAACATGCAGCTGTTCGCGGCGACGGCGCTGAAGTTGTTGCTGAAGAAGCTGGAGGGATAGCTGCCTAGCCGTGCGAGTGAGAATTGAACAGTATCGCCACAAGCACCGCTGTCATGCCCGCGAAGGCGGGGCATCCAGTACTCCGCGGCCCATCGATTCAATCACGACGGTCTCGGAGTACTGGATCGCCCGCCTTCGCGGACGATGACACCGGAGTAAGCGACCTCACCTTCCCAAATGCCGCGTAAAAATCCGCACCACATAGCCCTTGAATCGCGGTGCCTCGTCGTAAAGCTCTGAGGCCAGCCGCTCGATCGTCTCGCGCAGCGACATGAACTGCGTCTGGCGGGCGCTGCTTTCGGTACCCTGCATGCCCGCAAGCTCGTCCATCGCGGCATCGCTGATCTGGCAATGCACGACGTCGCCGTCATTCGTCATGGTGAAGCGGAAAGCCAGACGTTCGAGGTCGTGGCCGATGATCCTGTCGCGCGCCAGCGGCATCCAATTGTCCCGTTCGCACCCCCGAACGGGACAATGCAAAAAATCCGGCGGCTTGTCACCTTGGCCGCAAGAAGAACCGCGGCTCTCTAATAGACGAGCGCAGTCCCGGTCGGCTTCTCCAGCGCCGTGGCCAACGATTTGTACTCCTCGCAGTCCGTCCCGCAGATGGCTGCAATCCGGCTCAGATGATAGAGCGCCTGCTCGCGGTTGCCTCGCTCGAGCTGCCACAGCCCGTAATACTGCCACGTCAGGACGTGGTTCGGATCCGCCTTCAGCGCGCGCTCGTACCAGACCTGCGACTGCTCGTAGTCGCCAAGCTTGCGGTAGGAGTAGCCGATGAGGTTGGCGACGTTCGGATGGTCGTCATGGCCAAGCGATTTCAATTGCGCGATCGCGCTCGCATAGTCATTGCGCTCGTAGATGGTGTCATAAGCCACGCGGTAGCCGGTCGCGAATGCGGGATCGTCGATGCTGGACTGGTTGTTGGGTTTCCTGTTCTTTTGTGTGGCCTTTGTTCCCGGCCGCTTCGGATAGGTCGGTTGGGCTGTGCTCGGAGCTGAATAGGTGCTCGCAAAAGGATCCATGCCTCCGCCCCCGCCTCCGCCACCGCCCCCTCCACCACCTCCTGCGGCATACGCCGGGGAAGCCAGCAGTGCCGCAAACGTTCCCAGAGTAACGAACCTGATCATCGTTCCGATCATTTCTGTCTCCTGTCTCGATCCAAGCGGCCCCGGACCAATTGATAACCCTGCGTTGGCTTCGATATTCCGTGGCGCAGTGCTAACGGAGACGTCGACGCTCGTAAGACAGCTCCCCTGTCCTTCCAGGAGAGCTAAGCGCTTTACTGATAAGCGCTCTACTGAAACGCGACTTCGGCAAAGCTGCGCAGCTTGCGCGAATGCAAGCGCTCCGACTCCTGCTGCTTCAGTCGTTCCAGCGCCTTGAGGCCGATCTCAAGATGCTGGCCGACGCGGCGGCGGTAGAATTCGCTGGCCATGCCGGCGAGCTTGATCTCGCCATGCAGCGGCTTGTCGGAGACGCAGAGCAGCGTGCCATAGGGCACGCGGAAGCGGTAGCCGTTGGCCGCGATCGCGGCCGATTCCATGTCGAGCGCGACTGCGCGCGATTGCGACATGCGGCGAATGACCTCGGGCCCTGATATCTCCCAATTGCGGTTGTCGACGCTGGCGACCGTGCCCGTGCGCATCAGGCGCTTGAGCTCGAAACCTTCCAGGCCGGTGACGTCCTCGACCGCCTGCTCCAGCGCGACTTGCATCTCGGCCAGCGCCGGGATCGGCACCCACAGCGGCAGCTCGCGATCGAGCACGTGGTCCTCGCGCACATAGCCATGCGCCAGCACGTAGTCGCCGAGCCGCTGGGTGTTGCGCAAACCGGCGCAATGCCCGAGCATCAGCCAGGCATGCGGCCGCAGCACCGCGACGTGATCGGTGACGTTGCGCGCGTTTGACGGACCGGTGCCGATATTGATCAGGGTGATGCCGCGATAATCGGGCGCGACCAGATGGAAGGCCGGCATCTGTGGCGTGCGCGTGGGCGCGTCTCCGGTGGTCGCCCCGCCAGCACGCGTGATGACGTTGCCCGGCGCAACAAAGGCTTCGAGCCCGGCCTCGCCGGACTGAAGCCGCTGCTGACACATCTGCGCGAAGGCATCGACATAGAACTGGTAGTTGGTGAAAATGACAAAGTTCTGGAAATGCTCGGGATCGGTGCCGGTGTAGTGATAGAGCCGGCGCAGCGAGTAGTCGACGCGGGCAGCGCGGAACAGCGACAGCGGCTCGGGCGCACCCGGCTGAAGCTCGAACGTGCCGTCGGCGATCGAATCGTCCATGGCGGCGAGATCAGGCACGTCGAACGCATCGCGCAGCGAGCGCGTAACCGGCGAATTCTCGCTGGTGCTGATGGCGGCTTCGATGTTGATGTCGCGGCGATAGGCGAAGTGGATCGGGATCGGCTCATTGGACTCGCCGATCTCGACGGGAACGCCGTGGTTCTGGATCAGGAGGCCGATCTGCTCCGTGAGATAAGCGCGGAACAGATCCGGCCGCGTCACGCTGGTCTCGTGCACGCCGGGTCTGGCGACGAAGCCATAGGAGAGACGCGAGTCCAACCGCGCATACGTCGCGGTGGTGAGGCGGACGAAAGGATAATAGGCGCGCACCCGCATCGTGATCGCCTCGCCTGAGACATAGGCTTCGAACCGGTCGCGCAGGAACTTTGTGTTGCGCTCGTAGATCTCTTCGAGACGGGCGACGGCAGGGCCGGCGTCGGTGAAGGATTTTGTGGTGATGGAGGGCGGGGTCTGCATGGTTCGACGCGGGGTTGTTTGGCGCATGCCGCATTATAGCAAGATTGCAGTCTCGTAGGGTGGGCAAAGCGAAGCGTGCCCACCATCATCATTGCTGCGTGAAAATGAGATCCCGGATGCGCGCCAAGCGCGCTCCGGGATGACGCGCTTTCGCGCGTCACTTCTCGCGGAACGCCCGCATGAACTGATCGTGCAACGGCTTCAAGAGGTACGACAGCATGGTGCGATCGCCGGTCTGGACGAAAGCTTCCACCGGCATGCCGGGGATCAGCTTGGAGTCGCCGAGCTTGGCGACCTCTTCCGCCGACAGCGAGACGCGGATGGTATAATAGCTCTGGCCGGTGCGCTGGTCGGTGGTGACGTCGGGCGAAACGCGGCTGACGACGCCGGTGAGCTCGGGCGTGGTGCGCTGGTTGAAGGCGGAGAGGCGCAGCAGCGTCTTCTGGCCGATCTGGAGCTTGTCGATATCGACCGGATTGACCTTGGCCTCGACCTGGAGGTCGTCGGCCTGCGGCACGATCAGCATGAGCGCATCGCCGGCAGTGACGACGCCGCCGACGGTGTGCACCGTCGATTGCAGCACCATGCCGTCCTGCGGCGCGCGAATGTCGACACGACGGAGCTGGTCTTCGGCCGCGACCTTGCGCTCGATCAGCTCGCCGCTCTTGTCGTTGGTCTCGCGCAGATCCTTGGAGACCTCGCTCACCATGTCCTTGTCGACCTGGATGATCTGAAGCTCGGTCTCGGTGATCTTGCCCTTGGCCTGCGCCCGTGAGGCGATGTACTGCGCGCGCTCGCCGTTGAGGCGGGCCGAGTCGCGCTCGAGCGTGGTCAGGCGCGAGATCTGCACCAGGTGCTTGTCATAGAGATCGCGCACGCCGATCAGCTCCTGCTGCACCAGCGAGATCTCCTTGTCCTTGGCTTTCTCCTGCGCGGAAAGACCCTCAATCTCCTCGTTGAGCTGCTGGATGCGCTCGCGGAGCTGGGCCTTCTGGCCGGCACGGCCGTTGACACGGACGTCGAACAACTTGGTTTCGGCAGAGAGCAGCGCCTTGACGTCGGGATCGTCGCCGCGATCGAGCAGCGATGGCGGGAATTCGATCTTGTCGAGACCGCGCTGCTCGGCCTGCAGCCGTGCCGCACGGGCCAGCGCGGCGTCGAGATTCTTGGTGACGATGGCGAGGTTGGCCTTGGTGACGGTGTCGTCGAGCCGCACCACGACGTCGCCGGCCTTGACCACGTCGCCGTCGCGGGCGCGCACCTCACCGACCACGCCGCCGGTCGGGTGCTGCACCTTCTTGACGTTGGATTCGACCACGATCTGGCCCGGCGCGATCAACGCGCCGGAGATCTGCACCATGGAGGCCCAACCGCCGAGGCCGATGGCCAGGACCAGCACGATCGAGATTCCGAGGATCAGGTGAAACCGGATCGACTCCCGCACCGTCCTGGTCGCGGCGGGCTTTGTCCCGCCGACCGTCATCGTGCTCATGGTTTGGCCACTCCGCCTTCGCTGACGATCTTGATCGGCGCCGGTGGCGCGACGCGGGGCTGGAGCACCTGGGCGAGCACTTTCTCCTTCGGACCGAAGGCCTGCATGCGGCCGTCGCGAAGCACCAGGACCTGGTCGACCGCCTCGACGCCGATGGGCCGGTGCGCCACCACGATGACGATGGCGCCGCGCTCGCGCGCGCTGCGGATCGCGCGGGTCAGCGCCTCGTCGCCTTCGGTGTCGAGATTGGAGTTCGGCTCGTCCAGCACGATCAGGAACGGATTGCCGTAGAGCGCGCGCGCCAGCGCCACGCGCTGCGCCTGGCCTGCGGACAGCGACGTGCCCTGCTCGCCGACTTGCGTATTGTAGCCCTCGCGCATCTTGATGATCATCTCGTGCACGCCGGCTTCCTTGGCCGCGGAGATGATGCCGTCGGACGTCGCCTCCGGATCAAAACGGCCGATGTTCTGCGCGATGGTGCCGCCGAACAGCTCGACGTCCTGCGGCAGATAGCCGATGTGACGGCCGAGCACGTCGGACGACCATTGGTCGAGCGCCGCGCCGTCAAGCCGGACCTTGCCGCGGACCGGATACCAGACGCCGACGAGTGCGCGGATCAGCGAGGATTTGCCGGAGCCGCTCGGCCCGATCACGCCGAGGCCGTTGCCGGCTTCGAGCACAAAATTGACGTCCTGGACGATAAGGCGCTGGTCGCCTGGAGCAACCATCGCCACGCCTTCGACCGAGAGGCGGCTGGTGGGTGCCTGCAACTGGGTCGGCGTCGCCTGCGCCGGCATCTGTTCCAGGAGGCGGCTGAGGCGGTGCCAACTCTGGCGTGCTGCGACGAAGGATTTCCAATGCGCGATCGCGAGATCGACCGGCGCCAGCGCGCGGGCCGAGAGGATCGAGCCCGCAATGATGATGCCGGCGGTCGCCTCCTGATGGATGACGAGATAGGCGCCGACCGCGAGCACCGCCGATTGCAGCATCATGCGCAGCACTTTTGCGACGGCGCCCAGGCCGCCGGCGACGTCGCTCGCACGCTGATTGCCGGCGAGGTATTTTTCGTTGGCCTCGCTCCAGCGCGCGTTCAGCCGGCCGGCCATGCCCATCGACACCAGCACCTCGGCATTGCGGCGGCTCGACTGGGCGAGATCGTTGCGCTGGGCGGCAAGGCCCATCGCATCCTTCGCCGGCTGGCGGGACAGGAACTCGGTGACCAGCGTCAGCCCGACCAGGATGATGGCGCCGACCAAGGCGGTCACGCCGATCATGACGTGGAAGGCGAAGCAGATGGCGAGATAGAGCGGCAGCCAGGGCAGGTCGAAGAACGCGCTCGGGCCCATGCCGCCGAGGAACGAGCGGACATTGTCGAGGTCGCGCAGCGGCTGCAGCCCCTCGTTGCGGCTGCCCACCAGCAGCGGCAGGCGTACGATGGTGTCGAACACGCGTTTGTTCAGGGCCTCGTCGAGCGCGGTTCCGACCCGTCCCAGGATGCGGCTGCGGATCATGTCGAGCACGCCCTGCGCCATATAGAGACCGCCGGCGAGTACGATCAGGCCGACGAGGGTTGGAATGCTGCGGCTCGGCAGCACCCGGTCGTAGACCTCCAGCATGAAGATCGACCCGGTCAGATAGAGCAGGTTGATCATGCAGCTCATGAAACCGACGCCGATGAACGCCGTGCGGCAGGCACGCAGCGCGTCACCGAGCTCTGAACGGCGGAGGCCGGGAACGGCTGCCATCAATCTGATCTCTTTCGGGTAATGGGGCAAACCCCCTGATTTCCAGAGCCCTGATTACAAAAACAAATCGAGGCGTACGCGCCCCGGATTAATATCGGGTTCTCCCCGCATGCAGTGCAATCGAATTAATCCGGGCCTCGCCACATCTACCCAGGACGGCCCAATCCGCAAGTCCGGTATTTCACAGTCTTTGCGGCTTTTTATAGCAAAGACAAGCGCCTCTCCCCAAAGCGCACGGGGAGAAGCGCTTGGTTCCGGTCGATCGAACCGGTTAGAGCCGGCCGCCGCCGCGCACCAGCCGCACCACCAGCAGCAGGATGATGGCGCCGATGGCGGAATAGATGATCTCCGAGACCAGCCCGACGCCGAGATGGATGCCGAGCTTCGGGAACAGGAACGTCGCGACGAACGCACCGGCGATGCCGATCACAATGTCGCCGATGATGCCGAACCCGCTTCCTCGCACGACCTTGCCGGCGAGCCAGCCGGCAACCAGGCCGACAAACAGGATGACGATGAGGCTTTGGCCAGAAATATACATAAGTTGAAGTCCCTCTCCATGAACGGGCCCATGGAACCGGAACCGGGATGAATGGGGTCTGAATAGTGTTCCCGGAGGGACCGCTCAGACAGGAATCGCGAGAACAACCCCATGCACAGTAGAGAACTCGCTATGTCGCGGCCACCGCCTCCGCCAGCACGCACCGTGCCGCTCGGCCCGGCGCAACCTCCACATTCGCAGGCAATTGCGCGATGCAGCGCGGCTGCGCCATGGCGCAGCGGGGGGCGAAGGAGCAGTTGTGGGGCATTTCGGCCAGCGATGGCGGGGTGCCGGGGATGGTCTCGAGGCGCTGCCCCCGCTTGGCGCCGTGGATGGTCGAGGCGAGCAGGCCCTTGGCATAGGGATGGACCGGGGAGCGGACGATGTCGCGCAGGCTGCCCTGCTCCACGATCTGGCCGGCATACATCACCGCGACGCGGTCGCAGATCTCGATGGCAACACCAATGTCGTGGGTGACGAAGATGACAGACATGCCGAACTCGCGTTGCAGCTCGCGCAGCAGCAGCAGGATCTGGATCTGCACGGTGGCATCGAGCGCCGTGGTCGGCTCGTCCGCGAGCAAAATCTTCGGACGGCAGGCGAGCGCCAGCGCGATCATCGCACGCTGGCGCATGCCGCCGGACATTTCGTGCGGATAGGCATCGAGCCGCCGCTTGGCAGACGGGATGCGCACGACCTCGAGCATCTCAAGTGCGCGCGCCGTGCCCTCCGCATACGACTTGCCCTCGTGGCGCACGACGCTCTCGGCGATCTGCGCGCCGATGGTGTAGACCGGGTCGAGCGCCAGTGCCGGCTCCTGAAAGATCATCGAGACGGTCTGGCCGCGGAACGACGACAGCTCCTCGTCGTTCATCGCGAGCACGTCGCGGCCCATGACGTTGACCTTGCCGGAAATCTGCGTGCGCTTCTTCGGCAACAGCCGCATCAACGCGCGCAGCGTCACGCTCTTGCCCGAACCGGATTCGCCGAGCAGGCCCAGCACCTCGCCATCGCCGAGCGAGAGATTGAGATCGTTCACGGCATAGACCGTGCGCTCGCCGGTGAAGCGGATGTTGAGGCCTGAGATCTCGACGAGCTTTGTCATGACGGCAGCTTGGGGACCCGGTCGTGATAGTCGGTGACGCGCTGGAAGGCGGCACCGATGGTGAGCAAGGTCGCTTCATCGAAGGAGCGGCCGATCAGCTGCATGCCGACAGGCAGGCCGCTTTTGGTGAAGCCGGAGGGAACGGTGAGCGACGGCAGGCCCAGAAAATTCACCGGACGGGTGAACAGCGTCAGCCGCTGCAACAGCGCCGGCGCGTTCGGCCCGCCGCCGACGTCGCTCTCCTCGATGGTCGGTGCAGGCACCGGAGATGCCGGTGCGATGATCGCATCCACGCCTGCGGCCGCGGCATTGTGGGCGGCGAGTGCCGGGCCGCGCCAGCGCATCGCCTCGAGATAGGTGATGGCGGGCACGGCGAGACCGTTCTGGAGCCGCATCAGCACCTGCGGACCATAATCCTGCGGACGTTCGATCATCCAGCGCTTGTGGAAGGCGGCAGCTTCCGCCGCGAGCACGAGCTGGCTCGCCGCGGACAATTGCCGCTGGTCGGGCAGCTCGACTGTGAGGAGGTCGGCGCCCTCGCGCTTGAGCACCGCGATGGTCTCGTCCAGCACGCGCGCGACCTCGCTGTCGAGATCGTCGACATAGAACGAGGCGGGCACGCCGATCTTGAGGCCCTTCAGCGAGCCTTTGGTTGCCGCGACATAGTCCGACAGCGGCTCGTGGCTTGCGGTCGAATCCTCGGGGTCGGGACCGGCCATCAGCGCCAGCAGCAGCGCGCAGTCCTCAGTGGTGCGCGCGAGCGGGCCGACGGTGTCGAGCGATTGCGACAGCGGCATCGCGCCGGCGCGGCTGACGCGGCCGACGGTGGTCTTCAGACCGGTGACACCGCAGAAATGCGCGGGCATACGGATCGAGCCGCCGGTGTCGGAGCCCAGCGCCGCATAGGTCAGCCGCGCTGCGACCGACGAGCCGGAGCCTGACGACGAACCACCGGTGATATGCGCGACGTTCCAGGGATTGCGCACCGGGCCGTAATGGGCGTTGTGGCCGGTCGGGCCATAGGCGAACTCGGCCAGATGCAGCGTGCCGAGGCGAATCTGGCCGGCGTCCTTCAATCGCTGCAAGGCGGTGGACGTCACGGTCGGCACGAAATCGCGGCGGATCAGCGAGCCGCAGGTCGAGACGTGGCCTGCATCGTAATACATGTCCTTGTGCGCGAGCGGAACGCCATGCAAGGGACCTCGGACCTCGCCTTTGGCGAGCGCGGCGTCGGCGGCATCGGCCGCCTTCAACGCAGCTTCGGACTCGATCGACATGAAGGCGTTGAGATGCGGCTGCCACTGCGCGATGCGATGCAGCAGCGCGCGCGTCACCTCATGCGAGGACACCTGCTTCATCGCGATCGCGCGCGCGACCTCGGTGAGCGTCATCAAGGCAGGCTCGGTGCTCATTTCGACACCTTCTGCGTCTGCGCGAGCGGATAGAGCGCGGGCTCGAGGTCGAACGGCAACGTGCCGGCGATGGCGGCAAAGCCTTCGAAGGCCGGTCCAATGGAATTGGAGATGCGCGTCGCGATCTCGTCGTTCACGGGAATACCGGCGACTTGTGCCGTCGCCTGGATCTCTTTTGTCGTCGGTCTCGTCATGCGGTTTCCTCTCAGGGCGCGCGGCTATGGCCTGAACCCGGAATCGCCATGTAGCACGCGGCCTCGTGGCCCATATTATCCAGCGCGGTGAGCTTTGGTGCAGCAATTGCGCAGAGCGGCTCCGCAAACGCACAACGGGTGTGGAAGCGGCAGCCCGCGGGCGGATCGATCGGATTGGGTGGATCGCCCGTGATCGGCGGCTGCTCGGTGCGCCTATCAGGATCGGAGGACGGCATCGCGGCCAGCAGCGCGCGCGTATAGGGATGCGCGGGCGCGTCCCAGACCTGGTCGACGGGGCCGAGCTCGACCACCTCGCCGAGATACATCACCAGCACGCGGTCGCTGATGTAGCGGACGACGTTGAGGTCGTGGCTGATGAAGAGATAGGTCAGGCCGAACTCGCGCTTGAGATCGGCCAGCAGGTTAAGCACCTGCGCCTCGACGGATTTGTCGAGCGCGGAGACGGCTTCATCCAGAATCACGAGCCGCGGCGAGAGCGCGAGCGCGCGGGCGATGTTGACGCGCTGGCGCTGGCCGCCGGAGATCTCGTGCGGATAGCGGTTGGCGAAATTTGCGGGCACCAGGCCGACTTTGCCGAGCAGCTCACGCGCCAGCGCACGCGCGGTGCCATCGGCCATGCCATGGACCTTGGGGCCGAACGCGATCGATTCCTCGATGGTCAGGCGCGGATTGAGCGAGGCGTAGGAATCCTGGAACACCATCTGCATGCCGCGGCGCAGCTCGCGCAGCGACAGCGACTGCCCGACGGACATGCCGTCATAGATGATGTCGCCGGCATCGCGCGGCATCAGGTGCATCAAGAGGCGCGCGGTGGTCGACTTGCCGCAGCCGGACTCGCCGACGATGCCGACGGTCTCGCCCTTGGCGATGGAGAAGGAGACATTGTCGACGGCGCGCACGGTACGTTTCGCGGCGAACAGCCCACCACGTACCGGAAAATGCTTGGTCAGGCCATTGACCTGGAGCAACGGCTGCGCGACGCCGCCGACGTCCTCGACCGGCTCCAGCATGGCAACGGAGGTGCTGGTGTCGCTCATGCCCGCGGCCTCCTGCCTCTCCCCGTCGGAGCAAGGCCATCACATATGGCCCGTACTAAAGCCTCCACGCCGTCATGGCCGGGCTTGTCCCGGCCATCCACGCCTTGCCACACGGGACGAAGAACGTGGGTGCCCGGGACAAGCCCGGGCATGACGACCTCCCATGCCGCGCCATTGCTCTTCTGCATCATCATCTCAGTTCCTGATGTCCATGGCGCTGCGCAGGCCGTCCGAAAGCAGGTTGAAGCAGATCGACACCGCGAAGATCATCGCGCCGGGCAATGCCGCAACCCAGGGATTGACGTAGATCGCGGTGCGGAGCGTGTTCAGCATCAGGCCCCATTCCGGCTCCGGCGGTTTTGTACCGAGGCCGAGGAAGGATAAGCCTGCCGCCAAAATCATCGAGACCGAGATCAGGCTGGTGGCATAGACGAAGATCGAGCCCAGCACGTTGCCGAGGATGTGCACGCGCATGATGGTGAAGGGCCCGGCGCCGGAGGCGCGCGCCGCTTCGACGAAATCCATGTTGCGCACGCCGGTGGTGACGCTTTCGGCAACGCGGGTGATCTGCGGCACGAACACGACGGTCAACGACACGATGGAATTGAGAATGCCGGCGCCCAGCGCGCCGGAGATCGCGATCGCCAGCAGCACGGAGGGGAAGGCGTAGAACACGTCGATCGTGCGCATGATCGCGGTGTTGAGCTTGCCGCCGACATAGCCGGCGACAAGCCCGAGCGAAGTCCCGATGCCAAAGGCGAGGATGACAGGCAAAATGCCGATCACCAGCGACAGCCGCCCGCCATAGATCAACCGGGCCAGCATGTCGCGGCCGAGCTCGTCGGTGCCGAGCGGATAGCCTGCCGTGCCGATGTGGCGCAGGCGGCGGATCATCGAGCCCTTGTAGGGATCTTCCAGACCGAGCCAGGGCGCAAGGATCGCGGAGACAAAGATCAGCACCAGCACGGTTGCGCAGGCCATGCTGACCTTGTCGCGCAGGATGCGCCGGCCGACGGTCGCCCAATAGCCGCGCGCCTTGGTCGCGGGCGCGGCCTGCAGCGCGGCGTCTGCGATCGTCGACAGCGGAAGCTCGCTCATCCCGCTAGCCCCGCTTGATGCGCGGATCGATCGCGGCTTGCGCGATGTCGACCAGCAGGTTGAGGAAGACGAAGAACAGGGCCAGCACCAGGATCGTGCCTTGCAACAGCGGCAGGTCGCGCTGGAAGATCGCGGAGTTGAGCAGGAAGCCCGAGCCCGGCCAGGAGAATACGGTCTCGATCAGGATCGAGCCGCCGAGCATGTAACCGAGCTGAAGCCCCATCACGGCGAGCGCGGTCGGCGCGGCGTTCTTGATGACGTGGCGGAACACGCCGGTTTCGTGCAGGCCTTTGGCGCGCAATGCCTCGACGAAATCCTGCGAGAGAATATCGCCGGTGAGCGCGCGCACGGTGCGGGTGACGATGCCCATCGGGATCACCGAGGTCGTGATCGCCGGCAGCACGAGATATTTCAGGTGCGCCCAATCCCAGGCCCAGGAGCTAGAGCCGTTCGGCCCGGCGCCGACCGCAGGCAGCCAGTTCAGCTCCACCGAGAAGATGATGACGAGCACCATGCCGAGCCAGTAATGCGGCACCGAGACGCCGGCGATGGCAAAGGAGGTCGCGAGCTTGTCGATCCAGGTCTCGCGGAAATAGCCGGCGATCAGGCCGAGCAGGATGCCCATGGTGAAGCCGATGATGGCGGCCGCAATCGCAAGCGTGACGGTGTTGCCGACCGCGCGCATGACCTCGGCGAGCACGGGGCGGCCGGTCGCAATGGAATTGCCGAGGTCGCCATGCAACGCGCGCAGCAGCCACAGGCCGAATTGCACCGGCAGCGGCCGGTCAAAACCGTAGGCGGCGCGCAGCTGCGCGGCGAGCTCCTGCGAGGCATCGGCCGGCAGCACCGCGACCAGCGGATCGCCCGGCGTGATATGCACGAGCAAAAAGCACACCAGCGCCACGCTGATGACGATCGGGATGACATAGACGATGCGTCTGGCGATGTAGGCGAGCACGTCGGGTTTACTCAGGTTGGCGCGTAGATGCCGTCATGGCCGGGCTTGTCCCGGCCATCCACGTTCTTCTCTTTAGAAAGACGAAGCAAGAAAGACGTGGATGCCCGGGTCAAGCCCGGGCATGACGGATAGATAGAGTGATCACCTCACGGCGTCATCGAAATCGGCGAGAAGTCGATGAACCAGCTCTTCGGCTGGATCACACCTGTCACTTTCGGGCTCATGGCGCGCGGGCCGACGTCGTGGGCGACGTAGAGGAAGGCTGCGTCGTCGACGGAGGCCGCGTGCAGCTCGGCGAGCGCGGCATCACGCGCGGCTGGATCAAACGTCTGCCGCGCCTTCTTCACCAGCTCGTCGAACTTGGGATTGTTGATAAAACCCCAATTGTTCGAGACCGGCGGCGCCATGCTCGATTGCAGGAAGCGCACCAGCGCGAAGAACGGGTCCATCGCCGCATAGGTGACGTTGGTCGCGTTCGAGCCGTTGGCGCTGGGATCCTTGACACCGCGCCGCCAATTGGAGAACAGCGTGTTCCACTCGATGACGTCGAGCTGCACGTCGAAATAGCATTCGCCAAGTGCCTGCTGGAGATATTCGTTCATCGGCAGCGGCTGCATCTGGCCCGAGCCGGAGGTCGAGGTCTGGATCTTGACCGCCAGCTTCTTGTTCGGACCGAAGCCTGCCTCCTGCATCAGCTTTTGCGCTGCCGGCTTGTCATATTTGATCTCGAAGGTCGGCTTGCCGCGCCAGGGATGACCGGGCTCGAAGGTGCCGGTCGCCGGCACCATGAGACCCGCAAGCAGCCCGTCCTTGAGCCCTTCACGATCGACGCAGAGGTTGGCGGCCTTGCGGACGCGAATGTCGTTCCAGGGCGAGCCCTCGACGCGCGAGAACTGCCACGGCCAGACATGCGGCTGCTCGTTGGCATAGAGCTTGAAGCCGCGCTGCTTGAGCTCCGGCAGCGCATCCGGCGCCGGTGCCTCGACCCAGTCGACCTGCCCGGACAGCAGCGCTGCAGTGCGCGCATTGGCCTCCGGCATCGGCACGAGCACCATCTTGTCGATCTTGGGCACGCGGGCCTTGTCCCAATAGTCCGCATTCTTCACCAGCTCGAGCCGCTCGCGCGGCGTGAAGCTCGCCATTTTCCACGGGCCGGTGCCTGCAGCGTCCTTGGCAAAGGCAGTCCAGGCGGCCTGCGACTTCGCCTTGGCGTCGGCACCTTCGGCCTTGTCATAGAAGTGCTGCCACTTCGCCGGGCTCGCCATGAACAGGTTGGTGAGGTTGATCGGCAGGAAGCTGTCGGGCTCCTTGGTAGTGAGCTCGACCGTCATGTCGTCGATCTTCCTGGCGGATACGAGCGTCGGCATGCGCGTGGCGGTGGCGCCGACCTGGCTCGGGTCGAATTGCGGCGCGTCCTGCTTCAGGACCTTGTCGACGTTCCAGACCACCGCGTCGGCATTGAAGGGCGCGCCGTCATGGAAGGTGACGCCGGGGCGCAGCTTGAAGGTCCATTTGGTCTTGTCGGCATCGTCGACCTTCCACTCGGTGGCGAGGCCGGGGATCACCACGCTGGCCTTGTCGGCGGAGGAGAGATCCCAGCCCGTGAGCGCGTCATACATGGTGACGCCGGTGAAGCGATTGCCTTCAAAACCCTGATCGGGCTGACCGAGCGTGCGCGGAATATCGGCAGCCGTCATGCCGATGCGCAGCACCGTTTCGGCACTCGCCGCGCGCGGCCACGCGGCCGCAGTCGCCAGGGCCAGCGCCGCAATCAGCGCGGCGCGGGTGGTGGTCTTGATAAGCATTGCCTCAGTCCTTTTGCGGCTTTCGATGATTAATTTTGATGCAAACGTATGCAATGGCTATGCCAATGGGGAAACTTATTCTGCAAATTGCCACTGCGACGACAAGTCCTTGTGATCGAGCAGCCATGGAGGCATCGCACTGCCTATTCTGGCATCAAGATTGCACGTTTGACTCCGAATTCTCCCATGAATTTTCCCTTGGAGCTTTGGGCCATGCGTATCCGATTATCGACTTGTCTCGCCGTGCTTGCGCTGGCGGCATTCGCAATCCCGGCGCGCGCTGAAACGGTGGTGCGCTACGGCATCTCCATGGCGGATATTCCGCTGACAACGGGTCAGCCCGATCGCGGCGCCGGCGCCTATCAGTTCACCGCCTATACGATCTACGATCCGCTGGTTGCGTGGGAAATGGATGTTGCCGATCGGCCGGGCAAGCTGGTGCCGGGACTCGCGACGGAATGGAAGGTCGACGACACCGACAAGACCAAATGGCGCTTCAGCTTACGCAAGGGCGTCAAGTTTCACGACGGCAGCGAGTTCAACGCCGATGCGGTGATCTGGAATCTCGACAAGGTGCTCAGCGACAAGGCGCCGCAATTCGACAAGCGGCAGAGCGCGCAGGTGAAGACGCGGCTGCCTTCGGTGGCGAGCTACGCCAAGATCGACGATTCCACCGTGGAGATCACCACCAAGAAGGTTGATTCCTTCTTCCCCTATCAGATGCTGTGGTTCCTGGTCTCGAGCCCCGCGCAATACGAGAAGCTCGGCAAGGATTGGGACAAGTTCGCCAGCCAGCCCTCCGGCACCGGCCCGTTCAAATTGACAAAACTGGTGCCGCGCGAGCTCGCCGAGCTCAGCAAGAATCCGGACTATTGGAACACGAAGCGCATTCCCAAGGTCGACAAGATCGTGCTGGTGCCGATGCCGGAAGCGCTGACCCGCACCAACGCGCTGCTCGCAGGGCAAGTCGACCTGATTGAGACGCCGGCGCCCGATGCTGTGCCGCAGCTGAAAGCGGCCGGCATGAAGATCGTCGACAACGTCACGCCGCATGTGTGGAATTATCATCTGAGCGTGCTGCCGGGCTCGCCCTGGACCGACATCCGCTTGCGCAAGGCGCTCAACCTCGCGATCAACCGCGACGAGGTCGTCGGCCTGATGAATGGGCTTGCCAAACCCGCCAAGGGCCAGGTCGATCCGTCGAGCCCGTGGTTCGGCAAGCCGAGCTTCGACATCAAGTATGATCTCGCGGCCGCCAAGAAGCTGGTCGAGGAGGCCGGCTATTCCAAGGCGAAGCCGCTGAAAGCCACTTTCATCATCGCGCAGGGCGGCACCGGCCAGATGCTGTCGCTGCCGATGAACGAGTTCCTGCAGCAAAGCTTCAAGGAGATCGGCATCGACATCGACTTCAAGGTGGTCGAGCTCGAGACGCTCTATACGCACTGGCGCAAGGGCGCGGCCGACGAGATCAACGCCGGCATCACCGCCAACAACATCGCCTATGTCACCTCGGACCCGCTCTACGCCATCGTCCGCTTCTTCGCCTCCGACCAGATCGCACCGGTCGGCGTCAACTGGGGCGGCTACAAGAACCCTGAAGTCGACGCGCTGATCAACGAGGCCAAGCAGACCTTCGACACCGCCAAGCAGGACGATCTGATCGCGCAGGCGCACGCCCTGATCGTCGACGATGCCGCGCTGGTCTGGGTCGTCCACGACACCAACCCGCACGCGCTGTCGCCGAAGGTGAAGCAGTTCGTCCAGGCGCAGCACTGGTTCCAGGACCTGACGACGATCGGGGTGGAGTGAGACGGCGCGCGCCTCATGAACGCGGTCGTGTCGGCCTTCGCCGGGACGACCGCCGTGAGCTATTGCGCGCAAACGCCTCAACAGTCTCGTCATTGCGAGCGGAGCGAAGCAATCCAGAATTGCATCCGCGGAGACACTCTGGATTGCTTCGCTCCGCTCGCAATGACGGAGTGTATGGGCGACCACGGAGCCCACACACTCGCAGCCCTACTTCGTCAGCAGCGCAAACGCTCCCGTCCAGCCTTCCGGCGGCGGATCGATCTTGAAATCCTTGATGCGCGCCTCGTACAGCTTGAACAGCTTTTCCAGCGTGTCGGCGTCCTCGCTGCGGCGGCCGCGCTCGATGGCCTCGAGTGCGCCGTGCCAGTCGCGGTTGCGGTAGCAGCCGAGCATCTCGATGGTGATGTTGCGCAGGCGCTGGAACGCGGCCGACTGCATCACGTCCTCGCGGCCGGCGATGGCATAGATCACCTCCGGCTCGCTCTTGCCCTTGACCATGATGAAGTCGAGCTCGAGGATCGCAAACTTGTCCTTGGCGGCGAGCGCCGTGCGGGAGCCGACGATGATCGGAAAACCGTATTCCTTGGTCTGGCCTTCCAGGCGTGACGCCAGGTTCACGCTGTCGCCGAGCACCGAATAGTTCTTCTTCAGGTCGGAGCCCATGTTGCCGACCACGCCGATGCCGGTGTTGAGACCGATGCCCACGTTGAGCGGGATATAGACGTGGCCGCCCTCGGCGGCCTCCTGCTCGCGCTCCTTGTTGACGACGTCGATCTTCTCGAGCATCTGGATCGCGGCCTCGCAGGCGTTGACCTGGTGCTCGGCATCGTCGAGCGGCGCATTCCAGAATGCCATGATGGCATCGCCCATGTACTTGTCGACGTAACCCTTCTCCTCGATGATCACGTCGGTGAGCGGCGTCAGGAAGCGGTTCATCAGCGTGATCAGGCCCTGCGGATCGTGCTTGTAGCTTTCCGAGATGGAGGTGAAGCCGCGCACGTCGGAAAACATGATCGTCAGCTCGCGCTCCTCGCCGCCGAGCACGACTTTCTCCGGCGATTGCGCGAGCTGCTCGACCAGCACCGGCGACATGTATTGCGCGAAGATGCCGCGGATCTGCACGCGCTGCCGCTGCTCGCGCACGAAGCTCGAGAAGATGAAGGTCAGGTAGATCGCGGTGGTCGACAGCAGCGGATAGGTGAAATCGATGAGGTAGCGGCGTTGCCAGTAGAAGAACCAGGAGGTGCCGATCAGGACCGCGGCAAACGCCGCGCCCGCGAGCACCAGCCGGACGGGGCCGAGATTCGGCGTGAAGATGATGACGAGGATGCCGATGACCAGTGCGGCGAGCAGCTCGACGCCGAGCGCGTAGCTCGGCTGGGAGATGATGGCACGGCTCAACACGCTTTCGAGCACCTGGGCGTGGATCTCGACACCCGGCATGGTCGAGGATACCGGCGTGGTCTTGATGTCGTTCAGCCCGGCCGCGGAGGTGCCGATCAGCACCAGCTTGCCGGCGATCTTGCTCGGCGGCACGGTGTTGTCGAGCACGTCGGCTGCCGAAACATAGATCGAGGGATCGCGGCGGGCGTAGTGCACCCAGAGCTGGCCATTCTTATCGGTCGGGATCTCGACGCCCTTGAGGCGGATGGCGCGGATGCCGGTCTTGTCGGTGCGAACGAGCAGCGTCGGCGTTCCCGTGACGACCCGCAGGATCTCCAGGCTGAGCGAGGGCATGATGGTGCCCTGGGCGCGCATGATCATCGGCACGCGGCGGATAAAGCCGTCGCGCTCGGTCTTGATGGAGAACAGGCCACGACCGGCGGCAACTTTCTCGATGACGGCCACGTTGCGCAGCAGGCCGGGGAATTCGAACAACCATTTTTCGGCATTCTCTTCGCCCACAGTCGCGACACCGGTGAAGGGAAGCGTCTTGTCGAGCTCGGATCCGACCTCCGGCAGTCCGGTTTCGCCCAGGACGACTTTCGAGTGCTTGATCGCTTCCGAGAGGATCTGGTCGTTGCTCGGCAGCTCACGCAGCTTCATCCGTGTGGCGTCGTCCAGATAGCGCATCTGGTTGGCGACCAGGTCCGGATTGAGCCGGTCGGGCTCGGAAAACACAACGTCGAAGCCGATCGCCACCGCACCGCTGTTGGTGAGGTTGATGATCATGTCCGCGATCCGCGTGCGCGACCACGGCCATTGGCCGAACCTGGCGAGGCTCCTGTCGTCGATGTCGACGATGGTGACCGGCCGCACCGTCTTGTGACGGGGGTCGACCAGCTGGAACAGGTCGAAGGTGCGCAGCCGCAATTCCTGGACCGGCGGCGGATCCCAGACGCGCAAGCCCGCAAAGACGATCAGCAGCGCAAGGCACACCAGCCGCGCAAAGCCGAACTTTCGCGCGAACCACCGTCGCAGGATTTTGAGACGTTTCATGTCAGTCGAGCTTCCTGCCGCGCATCACGTAACTCGGGGCCGATCATGGGGCCTCGGCGCGCGATTGGCTATTCCTCAGGGCGAAGGATTATGGATTTTTTGCCGCGGTCAAGCTGTGCGTTCATCGCCCGCAAGCCGGCCGCACGCCGGAGGCGGCACCCGTCAGGTGATATGGAAGATGAAATCGCTGGCCTTGAGTGTCGCGGTCATGCTCTTCAGCAACAGCTGCTCATGCTCGGTGACCGAACTATCGCCCGCGCCGATCTGCTGCTGCCACGCAACCAACGTTTCGCCGTTCTGCTGGGTGATGCTGAGGTTGCCGATGGAGCTGACGCCCGAGAACTGGCGCAGGTCGATCCTGTCCACGCCTTCGATGAAATCGGTGATGGTGTGCGCGTAGTCGGCCACGGGATGCCCCTCGTCGTCATACCCGGCCGAGCCCGGCGTGAAGACGAACTGGTCCTTGCCGCCGCCACCGGACAGCGTGTCGCCGGTCGTCGTCGCGAAGATGACGTCCTTGCCGCTGGTGCCGTTCAGCGTGACGCCATGGCTGGCGTCGCCCTCGTTGAAGATGAAGTTGACGGTGTCGGAGAGACCGGTGGTCTTGTCCGTCACCGTCAGCGTGATCTGGTCGGCGTCCGGCGGCGTTTCGCCGGCACTGTAGGTGACACCGTTCTCGAAGGCCGTATTGATGTCGTCGAGCGTGCCGCAACTCGGTGACAGATCGACACTGCTGCCCGGCGCATGCACGGTGACTGCCGTGACCTTAAACTCGTCCGTCGACGCGCCGGAATCGGAGTCGGTGACCGAGAGATTGGTGATGGTGTCTGTGCCGAGTTCTCGATCATGCGAGACGTAGAAATGGTCGGTGTCGATGACAGGCCCGCCTGCGGGCGCGCCGTCGACCTTGACGGCGACATCGTTGGTGAACGTCTCGGTGTCGCTTAGCGGCCCTGAGAGACCGGTCGCCCGATCGACCACGGTGCCGCTCACATGCAGGCTGAACTCGCCGGCGTAATCGGTTGGCGTCGTCAGGGTCAGCGCGGACGTGCCGAGCGAGGCGATATCCGGCGCACTGACCAGCCAGTGGCCGGCTTCGTCGCCGATTCCGGCCTGCCCGACCGAGAACGTCGTTCCGTCCGGGAAGCCGGACAGGTCGAGCGACATGTGCTCCGACCCGTCGGTATCGATGACGGCGGTGAGGCTCGGAAGAGCGATCGCCGTGCCGTGTTCGCCCTCGAAAGCATTGGAGATCGTGACATTGCTGACGGTCGCGTCGTGCTGGCCGTCGTTGGCCTCACGGTTGGTGATGGTGACGAGATTGCCGGCGGCATAGTCGGTGAAATCGGATGTGTAGGTGCCGACGGTCTGGCCCGTGCTGTGATCGACGATCACCACGGTCTGATGTGAGCCGTCGTCGGTAATGGTCGCGTCGTAGACGGTGCCCTGGCTGAGGCTCGCCGAGAGGTTGACGTTCGCGCCCGTGGCGTTGTTGGTGATAATCAGGCCATTGCCCCAGCCGAACATGAAGGACAGACCGTTGGCCGGTGAGCCGTACGTGCCGGTCGTCCCGTCGGTGCCATCGGTGACCGCGACATAGGGACCGACCCCGTCGTCGAGGCTGAAGCTCAGGCTGGCATGCAGCGGCGTGGCGGCCGTCGGGGTAAAGCCGGAGGTCGTCTCCAGGTAGCCGTGATCGTGCAGGACCACGCCATTGGCGGTCGGCGTGACCGACGCATCGTCGTCGGTGCCGGGCACCGACGGCAGCACGACGTTCCAATGGGAGTTGTCAATGCTGATGCCGGTCAGGCTGTCGGCAAGGTAATTCACCGCCAGCGCCTCGAACGCCGGCGGATCGGCGACCGGTGCGACTTCGGTGTTGAGCGTGGCCGCCGTGGTGGACACGCTGGAGCCAACCGCGGCGATGTCGATCGAAACCGGGCTAAGGCCGCTGCTGCCACCATTATACGTGTCGTCCAGCGCATGCACATCGAGACCGCCAGGCACGCCGCTGTAGTTTGCGGCCGGCACGAAACGGATCAGCGCGTCGGTGGCGAGCACAAGGGCGCTGGTGTCGCTGACGCCGGAGATGTCGATCCACTGATTGCTGCCGGCAACTTCGTATTGCCAGACGCCCTGCGATTCGTCGGCATGGTCGGCGGTAACTGCGACAGCCTTGAGGTTCGCACCGGCATCAGCGTCGTGGAAACCGGTTGTGAAAAGCGCGCCCACGGTGGATCCGGCCGGGGCCACAGCATCCTCGCTGACCGCATCGAGCGTCGCGTTCGAGATCGTCGGCACGTCGTTGGCACCGGTCACGTTCACGGCGAATGTCGCCGTGCTGGTCGTGCCATGCGCGTCCGTGGTCTGGACCGTAAACGTATCGGCATAGGGTCCAGCCGACAGCGCGTTGATCGCGGCCGCGTCGGGGGCGTAGTCGTACGTGCCGTCGGCGTTCACCGTCAGCGAGCCGTAATGGCCCGCCACGGAGCCATGATTGTCGGCGCCGATCGCCGAATAGACCAGCGTCGCCGTTTCACCGTTATCCACATCGGCCCCGGCCAGCGTGCCGGTGAGATCGGAGAAGGTGTCGGTCGCAGCCGTGTCCGTGAGCGCTCCAGCGGTGACGTCGGCCAATGTCGGCGCGTCGTTTGTACCTGTGATGGTGACGGTGACGTCCTGCGAGACGTGCGCGCCGTGATTGTCGGTGAAGGCGACGGTGTAGACTTGAGTGATAGTCTGGCCCTGGGCGAGCGACTGCAGCGTCGGGTCGCTGTCGTCGAGCGAGAAATGCCAACCCAGCGTCGCGCCATTGCTGGCGTCGCTGTTCGATTCGGTCACCGACGGATCGATCGTGAAGCTGCCGATATGCGAGTTGCTGTCAAAGTCCGGCAGCGCCGAGCTGAGGGACGACGACTTGAACACCGCCGCCGCAGTGTGCGTATCGATCAGGTCGATGTCCTGGATCGCAAGCGCGCCGTCGATCGACAGCGTCGCGCTCGCATCCTCGGTCACCGCGCCCTTTGCTGCCGCCTCGCTGCTCGTGATGGTCGGCGCGTCGTTGGCGCCGTTGATCGTGACGGTGACGTCCTGCGAGACGTGCGCGCCATGATCGTCCGTGAAGGTGACGGTATAGACCTCGGTGATCGACTGGCCCTGGGCCAGCGATTGCAGCACGGCGCTATTGTTGTTGAGACTAAAGTGCCAGCCCAGCGTCGCGCTGTTGTCGGTGTCGGTGCTGAACTCGGTCACCGAAGAGTCGATCGTGAAAGTGCCGAGCGAAGTACCGTCGCTGAAGCCGGGCAGATGCGCGCTCGATGTCGACGACTTGAACACGGCCTCCGCTGTGTGTGTGTCGATCAGGTCGAGGTCCTGGATCGCAAGCGTGCCGTCGATCGACAGCGTCGCGCTATCATCCTCGGTCACCGCGCCCTCTGCCGCTGCCTCGCCGCTCGTGATCGTCGGCGCGTCGTTGGCGCCGTTGATCGTGACGGTGACGTCCCGCGAGACGTGCGCGCCATGATCGTCCGTGATGGTGACGGTGTAGACCTCGGTGATCGACTGGCCCTGGGCCAGCGATTGCAGCACTGCGCTATTGTCGTCGAGGCTGAAGTGCCAGCCCAGTGTCGCACTGTTGTCGGTGTCGGTGCTGAACTCGGTCACCGCCGAGTCGATCGTGAAGGTGCCGAGCGAGGTACCGTCGCTGAAGCCAGGCAGATGCGCATCCGATGTCGCCGACTTGAACGCTGCCGTTGCCGTATGGGTATCGATCAGGTCGAGGTCCTGGATCGCCAGTGTCCCGCCAACCAGCAGCGTCAACCCCGTATCTTCGGTCACCGCGCCCTTTGCCGCCGCTGCGCTATTCGTAACGGTCGGAACGTCATTGGTGCCTGTGATCGTGACCGTGACGTCTTTGCTGACCGTCGCACCCTGATTGTCGGTGAAGGTGACGGTGTAGACCTGGGTGATAGTCTGCCCTTCGGCCAGCGACTGCAGCACCGGGTCGTTGTCGGCGAGGCTGAAGTGCCAGCCCAGCGTCGCGCCATTGTTGGTGTCGCTGCTGGACTCGGTGACCGACGGGTCGATCGTGAAGGTGCCGATGTTCGTGGTGCCTTCGGTGAAGCCCGGCAGATGCGCGCTCGATGCCGACGACTTGAACACCGCCGCCGCCGTGTGGGTGTCGATCAGGTCGAGATCCTGGATCGCCAGCGTGCCGCCGGTCGACAGCGTCGGCGTAGCGGCATCCTCGGTGACGCCGCCCGTTGCGTCGGCGTTGCTGCTCGTGATGGTCGGCGTGTCGTTGGTGCCGATGATGGTGACCGTCACGTCCTGACTGACCGTCGCACCGTGATTGTCGGTGAAGGTGACGGTGTAGACTTGGGTGATGGTCTGGCCCTGGGCCAGCGACTGCAGCACCGGGTCGTTGTCCGCGAGGCTGAAGTGCCAGCCCAGCGTCGCGCCATTGTTGGTGTCGGTGCTGGACTCGGTCACCGACGGGTCGATCGTGAAGGTGCCGATGTTCGTGGTGCCTTCGCTGAAGCCGGGCAGATGCGCGCTCGATGCCGACGACTTGAACGCCGCCTGCGCGGTGTGGGTGTCGATCAGGTCCAGGTCCTGGATCGCCAGCGTGCCGCCGGTCGACAGCGTCGGCGTAGCGGCGTCCTCGGTGACCGCACCGGCTGCCGCTGCAGCGTCGCTGGTGATGGTCGGCGTATCATTGGTGCCGGTAATCGTGACCATAACGTCTTTACTGACCGTCGCACCGTGATTGTCGGTGAAGGTGACGGTGTAGACCTGGGTGATGGTCTGCCCTTCGGCCAGCGACTGCAGCACCGGGTCGTTGTCCGCGAGGCTGAAGTGCCAGCCCAGCGTCGCGCCATTGTTGGTGTCGCTGCTGGACTCGGTCACCGACGGGTCGATCGTGAAGGTGCCGATGTTCGTGGCGCCCTCAGTGAAGCCCGGCAGATGCGCGCTCGATGCCGACGACTTGAACACCGCCGCCGCCGTGTGGGTGTCGATCAGGTCGAGATCCTGGATCGCCAGCGTGCCGCCGCTCGACAGCGTCGGCGTAGCGGCGTCCTCGGTGACGCCGCCCGTTGCGTCGGCGTTGCTGCTCGTGATGGTGGGAACGTCGTTGGTGCCAGTGATGGTGACCGTGACGTCCTGGGTGACCGTTCCTCCGTGATGATCGTCGACGGTGACGGTGTAGATCTGGGTAATGGTCTGGCCTTCGGCCAGCGACTGCAGCACCGGATTGCTGTCATCGAGCGTGAAGCTCCACCCCAGGGAGCCGACCGTGCTGACACCGGGGCTCTCGCTCACCGCGGTGAGGGCGAACGCGCCGATCTGCGAGGTGCCGTCGCTGAAACCGGGCAGATGCGCGCTTGACGTCGTGGACTTCAGAACGAAACTCGCGGTGTGCGTGTCGGTGAGGTCGGGATCGTTGAAGGTAATGGTGCCGCCCGCCAATAGCGTAGCCGCCGCATCTTCCTTCACCGCACCGGTCACAGTCGTTAATGCCCCGACGATCGTCGGCACGTCGTTGGTGCCCTCGACGCTGACGTCAGCGCCATTGATGGAGACGGTGATCGGCGTGCTGACGACGCCACCGTGCCCGTCATCGACCTGGATCACGTAATTGAGGACCAACGTCTCGCCGTCTGCGAGGAAATCGAAAAGGTGGTCAGTGACGCTGTAGGTCCAGGTGGCCGAGCCGTTATTGGCATTTCCCGCGCCCTGCACCACGCTGAGCGGAACCTCGACGGCAGCGATCGCGGCTTTCTGCTCAGGCGTCAACGTCGCCGTGACATCGTTGCCATGCGCGTCGAGATATTTGAACGGATGGGCGGACGAGAGCGCCGCGCTCACGATCGGCCGATCTGTCAAATCGACGTCGGTGAAGGTGACGGCGCCCGTGATAGTGTCCAGAGCCTCGTTGCCGGTCCCGACCTTCTCGATGACGGTTCCACCAGACGTCGCGATGGTGGGCTTGTCGTTGGTGCCCGTGATCGAAATGGTGATCGGGATAAACGTGGTTTCAGGGTTGACCGAGAAATTGTTGTCGATGCGCACCATGTAGGTCAGCGTCAACGTCTCGCCGGCGGCCAGGAAGTCGAAGACGTGGTCGGGCATCGTGTAGGTCCAGACCGCGGAACCGTTGTTGTTGTTGGCCCCGTCGGCGACGACGCCGATCTGGATCTGCGTCGCTGCGATGTCCTGCTTCTGCAGTGCGGTGAGAGAGCCGGTGACATCCTGCTGGCCAGCGTTCTCGTAAACGAAGTTCGGCGCTTGAGCGAGATTCACCGAAACCGTCGGCCGGTCGCCGAGATTGAGATCGACGAAAGTAATCCGGCCGGACACCGTGTCAGCACCCACGGTGTCGCCGGTTGTGTCTGCGTGATCGGCGGTCGCGTTCGCGTGCTCTTTCAGCAAGAACGATGACGTGACATTGCCGTTGGCATCGAGACTGCGCGCCTGTGGCGGCCCGGGAAAACGATCGGCCCCCTTGTCCGTCCCGCCTTGCCCAGAGCCGCTACCATTGTTGACCGTGTTGGTGAAGGTCGCGGTCGCTGTCGCACCGGTGTCCGTCTTGATAAATACGATGTTGCCGTTCTGCGTGATGCTGTCGGTGAAGTTCGTGGTCAGCTTGGTGTTGGTGTTGTTGTCCGTGAACTTCAGCGTGAACACGTCCGTGATCAGCTTCTGCACGTCCGGCGACAGCAGCCCGTTGGTGATTGAGACGTTGCCGCCGCTGATCTGGATCATCTGGCCGGCCTGGTTGACCGTCGCGATCGGCAGCAGCGTCAGCTTGTCGAACAGGATGTAGGAACCGGTGGTGCCGTTCGGCTCGACCAGCACCTGGAAGTTCGCCTGCGGCTGCGGATCGCCGCCGCCTGAGGGGACGACGAAATTGATCTCGGTCAGCACGGCCGTGCCACGGATGCCCATGGTGGCGACCGGCGTGTCGATCTTCATGTCGCCGTGCTTGGCGGTCTCGCCGGCGACGAAGGTGATGGTGCCCGCGACCAGGCTGAGCAGCGAGGAATTGTTCGACCCGTTGGGGTCGTAGACCATGTCGTTCAGCACCATCCGCGCGTTGGAGGACAGGCCGAACACGGTGCCGTCGATGAAGGTGACGCCAAGCGTCGAATCCGAACCGGTCGAGACCACGTCGCCCTTCTCGACGTTGTCGCCGTTGTTCAGGATGACCGAGACGCCGTTGCGGATCGCGGTCGCGCTGCCGGTCAGCTTGGTGACGTGGCCGATGACCTCCGCCGCGGCGGCACCGGGCGCGGCCTGCGCATACTGGACGTGACCCGTAAGCGCGTTGACGATGTCGCCGGTGAGATGGGCGCCGTCGGGCGAGGCGATCGCCGCGCGCTTGTCGCCCCTGAAATAATCGTGAACGACGAACTCATGGCCGTCGTGCGACAGCACGAGATCAACACCCGTACGCTTGAACTCGCCGTTGAAGATCAGGTTGGGGTCGGGAATGACGACCGCGCCTTCGGGCACGTGGCCATGCCCCGTGGCGGTAAAGGATTTGGCGGTAAAGGAATCGACGTGATGGGAGGCGGGCGAACGGGAACCCTGGCTATCCAAGGAGAGCGCGCCGTCAAATTTGCCAGCGTAATTCAATCGGGCACCGTAAAAAGGGTTAAAATCTAAGTAAGTATCGAGCGCCTAAGCTTGCATAGCATTACCAAGTCCTTAGCGAAACCATCTATTGCTTGTGTGATTTCGCATCACTTGGCTGCCGACGACTATGCCTACGGCGACATCGATGGATAAGACGAAGTATTTTTTCGAATATTTTGAAGTCGAATCCGGCTTATTGCGCACATTTCCAGTCGTCCAAAGTAACCGGTCGTACAGATCCGGCGCCAGATACTTGTGTCATCTTTTCTTCGTGGTGCCCCGCAACATCCTGCGGCAAATACGGAGTTAAATCTGTGATCCAACTAACAGAGCCCGTGAAATAGCGGGCCGTTAGCCATAGGTGCAGAATCGGGCCACCCACAACTTCTGCCTGCAGTTTAATCGATTTCGCGGTAGCGAGGCTCCTCTTAGCCGGCAAATCGTAAAATTTTACGCAAGTTCGGCAGGCCCGGTTCAGCCTGCCCCTTGGTTTTGGCGTCCCGCCCAAGCGCGTTAAGCAGAACAAAATGGCCCAGCTCGCACTATCTCCGCGAAAGCAACAAGCCCGGCACGTCAAGGTCGAGGGGGACCTGGCGAAGCCCGGATAAGGGGATGTCAGATGGAGACCGCTGCTCGCTCGCGCGCCTGGCGCGCTATCGTTGTTCTGTGCGGATTGATCCTGCTCGGGTCGGCTGCCGACCTTCGTGCCGGCACGTTGCTGTCGCCCGGCGCAGGCGTGCTTGTGCGCAAATCTGCCGAGCCGTTCGGCGTGTTCGCCTTCGCCATTTCCACCGGTGGCCTGCGGCAGAAATGGTTCGCGTTGAAGGAGAAGCTCGACGACGACATGGTGCAGCTCGCGCTGTGCGATGGCGACCGCGACAATTGCGCCTCGCCCGCGGCGCTGAAGCTGCTCTCCATCATCGATCAGGCCCGCACCCGCGACGGCCGCGCGCTGCTCGGCGAGACCAACCGCGCCATCAACCTCGCCATCCGCGCCGAAAACGACGGTGCCGAAGACATCTGGAGCTCGCCGCTCGAGACCTTCCAGCGCGGCGCCGGCGATTGCGAGGATTACGCCATCGCCAAGCTGGCCGCGCTGCGGCTTGCCGGCGTCGCCGCGGAGGACCTCCGCCTCGTTGTGGTGCGCGACACCCGCAACGGTGAAGGCCATGCGGTTGCCTCGGCAAAGCTCGACGGCCACTGGCTGATGCTGGACAACCGCCGCATGGCGATGGTCGAGGATGACGACGCGCGCAACTACCAGCCGCTCTATGTGCTCTACCAATCCGCCGTGCTGAAATATGCCGGCGAACCCGTGCGGGGCGAGAGTCAGCGGGTGTCGATGGTGTCGGCCGAGGCCGACGCGCGCTGATCTTGCTGTAACTCCCCGCCACAAACCCATTTCGCCGCACGATCCGAGACGCTAGCATGGCCTTGGCCAGGCTGGGGGCAATTGGAATGCGGTTGATCGTGCTGAGTGTGCTTGCACGGCTGGCGTTGCCGGCAATGCTGGCATTGCCGGTCGCGCCAGGCTTTGCGCAATCCGGCCCATCCGACCGCTCCGTTGCCGACAGGCTGCCGCTGTTTGCTGGGAATAACTGCCAGCAGATCCGCGACCCCGGCAATCAATTGTTCTGCGGTGATGCCGAACTGTCTGTCGCCGCCGAGAAGCTCAACGCCGCCATCGAGGCGCGGCTCGCCCGCCTGCCCGATCGCCTGCCTGCAATCGAGGAGAATGCGATCTGGATCCGCCAGCGCAATCTCGGTTGCGGCATCGTCGGCCAGACCGCGATCCACGCCGACGATTTCGACCGGGTGAAGGCCTGCCTTCTCAAGGTGACGGAGGAACGGGCCGCGATCGTGCGAGATCCGGATTTCGACTGCCTTGCCGCCAACACCGCGGCCGGCGCGCTGATCTGCGCGGATCCATCGCTGGCGCTCACCGAGACCGAGCTCAACAGCCAGGTGCTTGGCCTGATCGGCAAGCTGGACCCGACCGCGGCGCGCTTTGCCTTCGCCGAATACGGTCGCTGGACGCGAGAGCGCGATCGCAAGTGCAATCTGGTCGGGAAGGAGAACGTGCCACCTCAGGAGCTTGGCTCCGCGGAAGATTGCCTCGCCGACCATCTGAAGCGCAGGACCGACGAGATCGCGGCCGCCAGGGGCGATCCGAAGAAGGTGTTCGGCCGGCAGGTCGCAGCCAGGGAGCCCGACACCGATGCCGTCGATTTCTGCGCCGCGCGCATCCACGCCGCCAATTCGTGCGGCAATTTCCTCCGCATCAACCGCGTCGACGCCATCGACAGCCAGGTGACCGGTCAGGAGGCGCAGGTCACGGGCGAGATCGAGATGGTCGTGCTGGCGCCGTTCACCACCTGTAGCAAGGTCGCCTCGACCTGCACCGGCACCTGCTGGGACGCCAGCACCGGCCGTCCGCAAGCAGGAGCGACCAACAAGGAGCGCTCCGCAGCAGCCTTCAATGTCACGCGACGCCTGAGGATCCAGCGGACCTTTGCCTTCGTGAAAGCTGCCGACGGCTGGCGTTGCCGCGAGGACGAGCTGGCGCCGGTGAACTCGGGCACTGCGGGCGGGGGATCGTAGTTGCTCTTTCCTCTCCCTCTCCCCGCTCTTGGCGGGGAGAGGGCTGGGGTGAGGGGCTGCCTCCGCGATCACGGTGAGAGCTGGACTCGCGGAGAATCCCCCTCACCCGGAATTTGCTCTCGCAAATTCCGGCCTCTCCCCGCAAGCGGGGAGAGGCGAGAGATCAAAACATCAGATTGTCCTTCACCAGCACCCAGCGGCCACCCTTGACCTGCTGCACCTGGGTGATGGTGTTGGCGAGGTGGTCGGTCTTGGAGAATTTGGTCGGCGGTGAGTTGAAGATGTCGAGGAATTTGTCACCGGACTCGAGCGAGTCCAGCATCTTCTGTCCAGTCAGATCCTTGCCGGCCTTGTCGGCATAGAACGCAAACGTCATCACCGCGTTGTAGCCGATGATCGCCTGCGTGTTGGCGTCGGTGTTGAACATCTTCTTGTAGTTGATCAGCCAGTCGTGGACCTTGCCCTTGGCAGTGTCCTCATAGGGAATCTCGAAGCCCGAGGCCGCATAGAGTCCCTCGACCGCCTCCTTGCCCAGCGTCGGGACCTCCAGCACGTTGGTCGGCGTGGCGCCGAGGAAGGTGACGTCCCAGCCGAGCTTCCTGGCTTCACCCATCGCGCCGATGGTCTCGCGGATCACGGTGCCGAGCACGACGAGATCGCAGCCGTCGGACTTCATCTTGGCCACTTGCGCGCTGAAGTCGGACGCGCCGCGCTTGTAGCTCGTGATCGAGGCGGGCTGCATCTTCATCGCGGCAAGCTGCTGGTTGAAGCCGTCGAGCACATTCTTTCCGTACTCGTCGTCCTGATGCATGATGCAGGGCTTCTGAAAACCTTTCCACTCCACCATGTATTTCAGCGCGGCGCGGGTGCTCTCGACGTAAGGCAGCAGGTTATTGAACTTGAGCCGCTCCTGCGGTTTGGCCGGATCGAACTTGAAGGTGAACTCGGCAGCCGTCAGCGGAAACAGCTGGGGCACGCCGGCGTCGAACAGGATGTCCTGCGCGGCGAGCACCGTCGGCGAGCCCATCGGACCGATCATCGCGAAGATCTTGTCGCGCTCGACCATTTTCTGCGAGGCGAGCACCGCCTTCTTCGGATCGTAGCCATTGTCTTCAAGGATCATCTTGATCTTGCGCCCCTGGATGCCGCCGGCCGCATTGATCTCCTCGACCGCCATCTTCATGCCGTTGGAGACCGGCACGCCCCAGACCTTGATCGGGCCCGACAAATCCTGATGAGTGCCGATGACGATCTCGCCCGCCGAGATGCCCTCATTGGTGACCTTGGTTTGCGCTAGGGACGGCTGACAGGTGAGCGCGAGCGCGCCCACAGCAAGGCCGAACGCCTTCAACGATTTCGACATTGACGTCTCCTCTCCTTGGGCCCGTATGATGCGAAGGGCGGGGCCATCATTCCTTCGCTGATTTTCTTTGCGCACTAAGCCACCGCGCGCGCGAGATACATTGCGTCGATCTCTGCGGCGTAGCGCTCGTTCACGAAATTGCGTTTCAGCTTCATGGTTGGCGTCAGCTCCTCGTCCTCCGGGGTGAGCTGGCGTTCGATCAGGTGGAATTTCTTGATGGTCTCGGCGCGCGCGACGTTCGCGTTGACGCCTTCAATCTCGTGCCAGATCAGGTTCTGGATCTCGCTGGCCCGGCACAGGCTGGCGTAATTGGTGAAAGGGATGTCGTGATCCTGGGCGAATTTCTCGACATTCTCCTGGTCGATCATCACAAGGCAGGTGAGATAGGGCCGCTTGTCGCCGATCACGACGGCGTCGGAGATGTAGGGCGAGAATTTGAGCTGGTTCTCGATCTCCGACGGCGTGATGTTCTTGCCGCCGGAGGTGATGATGATGTCCTTCATCCGGTCGGTGATGCGGACGAAGCCCTCATTGTCGATCGTGCCGACGTCGCCCGTGTGCAGCCAGCCGCGGTGGTCGATGGTCTCGGCCGTCTTCCCGGGCTGGTTCAGATAGCCCATGAACAGGAAGTCGCCTTTGATCAGGATCTCGCCGTCGGGCGACAGCGCGACCTCGCCCCAAGGCACCGCCGTGCCGACCGAGCCGAGCTTGATGCGCGACCCCGGCATCATGGTCGCAACCCCGCAATTCTCGGTCTGGCCGTAGACCTCGTGGATGTCGATGCCGAGCGCGAGATACCAGCGGATCAGATCCGGCGCGATCGGCGCCGCGCCGGTGAAGGCGATACGGCAACGGTCGAGCCCGATCATGCGGCGGATGTTGCGAAAGGCGAGCTGGTAAGCGACGAGGTTGGCGAGATGCAGCACCAGCGACGGCGCCTTGCCCTCGATCCGGCAATCGACCATGCGATAGCCGATCCCGATGGCGCGGCGATAGACCCATTGCTGGAGCGGCGTCGCGTCCTTCAGCGCGATGGTGATGACCGAATAGAATTTCTCCCAGATGCGCGGCACGGCGAGGAACACGGTCGGCTGCACCTCGCGCAGATTGTCCGGCACGGTCTCCGGACTCTCGGCAAAGTTCATCACCGAGCCGAGCGCGACCGAGATGTAATAGCCGCCGATGCGCTCGGCGACGTGGCAGAGCGGCAGGAAGATCAGCCGATCCTCGTCCTCGCGCGCCGGAATGAAGTCGTTGGCATGCCGCATCTGGTGCGTGACGCTGCGGTTGGCATGCATGGCGCCCTTGGGCGGGCCTGTCGTGCCGGACGTATAGACGAGGATGGCCAAATCGCCGGCGCTGCGGCAATTGATCATCTCCTGCCACAGCGCCTCGCGGCCGACCATGTGGTTGCGGCCGAGCGCGCGAAACTCGTCGAGCGACATCACCATGTCGTCGGAGAAGCCGCTGAGGCCCTCCATGTCGAACACGACGATCCGTTGCAGGCTGGGGCAGCGTGCGCGGCAGCCGAGGATCTTGTCGAGCTGCTCCTCGTCCTCGGCGAAGATCACCCGCGTCGCGGAATCGTTGAGGAGATATTCGACCTGGGCCGACGCGTCGGTCGGATAGATGCCGGAGGAGACACCGCCGGCGCACAGGATTCCCATGTCGGCATGGACCCATTCGGGCACGGCGTTGGCGACGATGGAGCCGACGTCGCCGGGCCTGAAGCCGATCGCGTGAAGGCCGTAGGCGATCTCCTTGGAGATCTGCAGCCATTCGCGCCAGCTCGTCGGCTGCCAGATGCCGAATGTCTTCTCACGGATCGCGGGCCTGTCGCCGCGCACCTCTGCTGCGCGCAGGAAACTTCTCGCGATCGTATCAGCGACCGTCAGCACCGCCGGTCGGGCCATGCGCGTCTCCTCGGTTGTCGCCTTAACGCAAACGCTTCATCGCCAAGTATCATCGCCAGGTCTTCTTCTTTTTCCAGCGCCGCTCGCCTCGTGCGCCGGCTTCCTTGGCGCCAAGGTAGAATTCCTGGATGTCCTGGGAATGCATCAAGCGGTCGCAACTGTCGTTCATCACGACGCGCCCGATCTCCAGCACGTAACCATAGTGCGCCGTCTCCAGCGCCACGCGCGCATTCTGCTCGACCAGCAGGATCGACATGCCCTGCTCCTCGTTGACGCGGCGGATGATGGTGAAGATCTCCCTCACCAGGATCGGCGACAGGCCGAGCGACGGCTCGTCGAGCAGCAACAGCGTCGGCCGGTTCATCAGCGCGCGGCCGATCGCGAGCATCTGCTGCTCGCCGCCCGAGAGCTGGCCGGCCGGCTGGTTGATGCGCTCCTTAAGCCGTGGGAAGTATCCGTAGACCCGCTCGAGGTCCTCGGCGACGCCGTCGCTATCCCGGCGCGGATAGGCGCCCATCATCAAATTCTCGCGCACCGAGAGGAACGGGAACACCTCGCGCCCTTCCGGCACATGACTGAGGCCGAGGCGAACGATGCGATCGGCCTCCATGCGCTGGATTGGCTTGCCCATAAACTCGATCGAGCCCTTTTGCGGATCGAGAATGCCCGAGATGGTCTTCAGCACCGTGGTCTTGCCGGCACCGTTGGCGCCCAGCAGCGTGACGATGCGTCCGCGCGGCACTTCGAGCGAGATGCCGCGGATCGCCATGATCGGCCCGTAATAGCTCTCGATGTTGGAGAGCTTCAGGATGATGTCGGGTGCCGGGGTCGCATCCATGTATCAGGCTCCCAGATACGCGGCGACGACATCGGGGTGCTGCTGAACTTCAATGGGCGAGCCCATCGCAAGCACGCGGCCGTAGTTCAGCGCGATGACGCGGTCCGAGACGCGGTTGACCAGCGACATGTCGTGCTCGACCATCAGCACGGTCACGCCGAGCTCGCTTTTCATGTCGCGGATCCAGAACGACATGTCGTCGGTCTCCTCGACGTTGAGGCCGGAGGACGGCTCGTCGAGCAGGATCAGCTTCGGCTCCGAGCAGAGCGCGCGCGCGAGCTCGATCACCTTGCGCACGCCGTAGGGCAGGCCCGAGATCAATTTGTCACGGTACGGCTCGAGATCGAGGAACTCGATGACCTGCTCGACCCGGCGGCGGTGTACCTTCTCGTTGGCACGCACGCTCGGCAGGAACAGCAATTCCTGCCAGAGCTGCGTGGTGGAATGGCGGTGGCGCCCGACCAGAAGGTTGGACAGCACCGTCGCATTCTCGAACAGCTCGATGTTCTGGAAGGTGCGCGCGATGCCGAGTCTTGCGATATCGTAAGGCGGCTCTTCCGTGATGTCGTGGTCCTCGAAGAAGATGCGGCCCGAGGTCGGCCGGTAGATGCGCGAGATCAGATTGAAGATCGAGCTCTTGCCCGCACCGTTTGGTCCGATGATCGAGAGGATCTCGCCCTTCTCGACCGCGAACGAGACCGCATCGACGGCCTTGAGGCCTCCGAAATGCAGCGACAGGTTCTCGGCGCGGAAATGGCTCATCGGTTGCGCTCCGACTTCACGTAAATCTTCTGCCGCTTGAAGGTGGCGCGCTTGTAGAGCGGGAACAGCTGGAAAAAGAGCTTGATCTTGAGCCAGCGGCCGTAGATGCCGAGCGGCTCGAACAGTACGAACAGCATGATGATGATGCCGTAGATTGCGCCCTTCAGCCCGTTCAGCGAGGCAAAGGCCGCGACCTTGGACTGGACATTCGCCACGGTCGCCGTGCCCGCGCCGAACATCGCGGCGATACCGGCGATGATGCCGGGCATGTCGTCCTTGAGGTAGGTCAGGAACGGATCGAGCATCACGATGAAGATCGCGCCCAGCACGGCGCCGTGCAGGCTGAAGGTACCTCCGATCAGGATCACGATGATGAACTCGATCGAGAGCTGCAGCGTGAACATCTCCGGCGAGATGAAGGAGAGCTTGTGCGCGAACAGCACCCCGGCAAAGCCGGTAATCGCCGCCGAGATAGCAAAGGATTTGACTTTGTAGAGCGCGACGTTGACGCCCATGCTGCGCGCCGCGGTCTCTGAGTCCCGGATCGCGACGAAGGCGCGCCCCGTCGGCGAGCGCAGCAGATTGAGCGTGCCGACGATGGTCAGCACCAGCACCGCGAGGCAGAGGAAATAGAAGGTCGGACTGTCGCGCGAGACCGTCGCGCCGAGCAGCGACAGCGCCTTGACCCGCATGCCCTCATTGCCGTTGGTGACGCTCTCCCAGCGCGCCAGAATCTCCTCGACGATGAAAGCGAAGGAGATCGTGGCGATGACGAGATAGATGCCCTGCAGTCGCAGCGCCGGAAAGCCGACCAGCGCGCCGATACAGCCGGTCAGGACGCCTGCGGCGAGGAAGTAGACCGGAAACGGCACATTATATTTCTGCAGGTAAGCGGCCGTGTAGGCGCCGATCGCGAGGAACGCTGCATGCCCGAGCGAGGCCTGCCCGGTAAAGCCGGTCAGGATCATCAGCGCCACGCCGACGGTCGCATAGATGCAGACGAACACGAGCTGGCTCATCAGATAGCTGGAGAGCACGTAAGGCGCGATCAGCAGCACGGCGAGCAAGAGGCCATAGGAGACCACGTAGCCGGAATGCGGGAAGAGCTTGATGTCGTCCTCATAGTCGGTCTTGAACAGGAAGCGCATGCGCTCAGACCTTCTTGCGGGCGTGAAGGCCGAACAGGCCTTCGGGCTTCAGCAGCAGCACGGCCAGCAGCACGATGTAGGGCGCGACGTCCTTCCAGCCCTCCGCCAGATAGAAGCCGGCCATGCTCTCGATCACGCCGATCAGCACGCCGCCGACGACGGCGCCGGGGATCGAGCCGAAGCCGCCGAGCACCGCGGCCGGAAACGCCTTCAGCCCGAGCACGAGGCCGACATTGGAGTGGATGAAGGTGATCGGCGCCAGCAGCACGCCGGCGCAGGTCGCCACCGCCGCGCTGATGGCCCAGACGATCGAGACCACGCGCTTGACCGGAATGCCCATGTAGTAAGCCGCCAGCATATTCTCGGAGCTGGCGCGCATCGCGGTGCCGAGCGTGGTCTTGTTGAAGAACAGCCAGAGCAGCGTGCAGAGAATGACGGTCGCCGCGATCACCGAGAGCTTGTCATGGGCGAGCACCAGCGAGCCGATACGCAGTACGCCCTGGCTGAACGGCGTCTCGATCTTGAAATCGTCGGTGCCCCAGATCATCCCGGCGACCGAGCGCAGGAAGTAGCCAAGGCCGATGGTAGCCATGATGATGGAGAATTGCGGATAGCCGAGGATCGGCCGCACCACGATCCGCTCCGCCAGCATGCCGAACAGCGCCATTGCGGCCACCGCACCGGCGAAGCCGATCCAGTAGTTCAGGCCCATCATGCCGATGAAGGTGAAGGCGAAGAAGCCGCCCAGCATCATCAGATCGCCCTGGGCGAAATTGACGACCTCGGTGGCCTTGTAGACGAGCACGAACCCGAGTGCGATCAGGCCGTAGACACAGCCGAGCGCAACACCGCTGACCAGCTGCTGAACGAAATCCAGCATCGCCGCGTCCTCCCGATGCAACCAGCGGTTCTTGACGACCGCCTTGCCGCATCTTGTGTCCAGCGGCTGCGCAATCGTTTCACTGCGTCAGCCGCCATTTGTCCCGGCGCCAATTCAGCCTGAACCGCCAAGCCCTGTCAACAAACGGTGACTTGCCTTTAGTCCAAGCCTTGGTCCAAGGCGGATGCCGGATTTTGCGGCAGCGCGATTCACCGTGCCGAAACATCTTCGGGTCATGGTCGCGACCGATGCAAAACCGGATGGTGTGGCCGTCATGAAGCCGGACAGCTCGGCACTCGAAGTCCTGGGGTTAACGAAGCGTTTTGACCGTTTGGCGGTCGATAGCCTCGATCTCACCATCCATGCCGGCGAATTCTATGCGCTGGTCGGCCCCAACGGCGCCGGCAAGACCACCACTTTACGCATGGTTGCAGGCCTGCTGCGGCCCGATGACGGCGGCGTTTCGATCTTCGGCATCGATGCGCTTCAAAATCCCGTCGCGGCCAAGCAGGTGATGGCCTGGGTCTCCGACGAGCCCATGATCTATGACAAGCTCACCCCCCTCGAATATCTCGAATTCGTCGCCGGCCTCTGGGGCATCGCGCCGTCCGTTTCGAAACCGGTCGCCGAGGAGCTCCTGAGCTCGCTCGGGCTCGAACCGCACCGGCACGAACGCTGCGAAGGTTTCTCCAAGGGCATGCGCCAGAAGGTGGCGCTTGCCGGTGCGCTGGTGCACGATCCCCGCCTCATCATTCTCGACGAGCCGCTGACCGGGCTGGATGCCGTCTCCGCCCGCCATGTGAAGGGCCTGTTGAGCGAGCGCGTCCGTGCCGGCTGCACCATCATCATGACCACGCATATTCTGGAGGTCGCCGAGCGCATGGCCGACCGTATCGGCGTGATCGCGGCGGGCCGCTTGGTCGCCGAGGGCACGCTCACCGAATTGCGCCAGCAGAACGGCCATGCCGACACCAGCCTCGAAGATCTCTTCATCGCACTGGTGACGCTGCAGGAAGCCGCATGAGCTCGGCGACCGCTCTTTCGTGGTTTGCCCGTCACGAGCTTCGGCTCGCCTGGCGCGAATGGTTCGCCATGATGACGGGTGGCCGGCGCAGGCGCGCCCGTGCCGCCGTGATCGGCCTGCTGTTCTTCGCCGCACTGCTGCACGTGCCAGCCTGGGCCGTGATCGGCCGCTTCGCCAATTTGCAACTGCCGCTCGACAAATCCTCGCTGATCGTGATCTCGGCCACGATCTTTCTGGCCTGGACCTTGATGCTGTCGCAAGCGATCGAATCGGTGACGCGGGTATTTTACGCCCGCGCCGATCTCGATCTCATCATGTCCTCGCCGGCAACACTGGCCAATCTGTTCTCGGTGCGGATCGCCGCAATCGCGCTCACCGTCACCGTGATGGCGCTGTTGTTCTCGACGCCCTTCATCGACGTGCTGGTGATCGGCGGCGGGCCGCGCTGGTTTGCCGCCTTCGGCGTGGTCGTCGCGATGGGCCTGTCGTCGGCGGCGGTCGCGATCGCCGTCACCATCCTCTTGTTTCGCCTGATCGGCCCGGCGCGCACGCGCTTCGTGGCCCAGATCCTGGCCGCGATCATCGGCGCCGGCTTCGTCATCGCGCTGCAGGTCGCGGCGATCATCTCCTACGGCACGCTGTCGCGCTTCACCATCCTGACGTCGGGCACGCTCGCCGCCCACGCGCCCGACATCGACAGCATCTGGTGGTGGCCGGCGCGGGCGACCATGGGCGACGGCGAGGCGCTGCTGCTGCTCCTCGCGCTCGGGCTGGTGCTGCTCGGAAGTGTGATGGCGATGTTCTCGGGCCGCTTCGCCGACACCGCGATCGACGCTGCCGCCTACGGCACATCCAGCCGCAAGGGCGCAAAGGAGCGTCCGTTCCGCGGCGGATCCCGCCAGCAGGCGTTGCGACGGAAGGAGTTCGTGCTGCTCTGGCGCGATCCCTGGCTTATCTCGCAGACCCTGATGCAGCTGCTCTATCTGGTGCCGCCGGCGCTGCTGCTCTGGCGCAGCTTTGCCGACAGCTCTGCGGCGTTGACGCTGATCTCGCCCGTCATGGTCATGGCCGCGGGTCAGCTCGCCGGCGGGCTCGCCTGGCTGACGATCTCCGGCGAGGACGCGCCCGATCTGGTCGCGACCGCGCCGCTGACGCCCACAAGCGTCATCCGCGCCAAGATCGAGGTGGTGCTGATCGCGATCGCCGCCATCTTCAGCCCGCTGGTGGCGGCGCTGATTTTTGCCTCGCCGTTCCAGGCTGCGGTTACGGCCGCCACGATCGTCATCAGCGCGGCCTCCGCCACCGCGATCCAGCTCTGGTTCCGGGTCCAGGCGCGGCGCACCCAGTTCCGCCGGCGCCAGACGTCGTCGCGGCTTGCGACCTTCGCCGAAGCCTTCTCCTCGATCGGCTGGGCCGCCACCGCCGCGCTGCTGCTCACGCTGCCAATCGCCGGCATCATCAGCGGCCTGATCACCGCGGGCCTGGTGGCGATGACCTGGAAGTTCAGCCCAAGGCGGGAGTGAGGGTGCGACACTGACGCGCTGTTGATCGCAGTCCATTGGCCACGCACTGTATTGCGCGCTAGACTTTCCCGAGACGTCATCGGGGACTGGGAATGTGGCAACTCATTTCGGCGGCATTTGCGCTGTTGAGCGCATGTCTCTCACCTGCCCTCGCCCAGCAGCCACCTCAACGCGGCGAATGCCTGGCGATGGCGAATGCCGCGCCTCGCGCCATGCAGGTCGCCTTCCAGCAGGCAGCCGCCGCCGCCGAGGTCGAGATCACCTATGCCGGCCACTCCACCTATTTCATCGACACCCCGGGCGGGGTGCGCATCGCAACCGATTATAGCGGCGCCTATCAGGTCGGCCGGCTGCCCGATGTCGTCACCATGAACCGGGCCCACAGCACCCACTATTCGCTCAATCCCGACAAGCGCATTCCCCACGTGCTGCATGGCTGGGGCGAGGACGGCAAGCCCGCGGTCGTTTCGGAACGCATCGGCGATACTTTCATCCGCAATGTCACCACCGACATCCGCCGCTATTTCGGCGACGATTCCGGAACGGACATGATCCGCGACGGCAACTCGATCTTCATCTTCGAGGTCGCGGGCCTCTGCATCGGCCATCTCGGCCATTTGCACCACAAGCTCGACGACAGCCATTTCGCCCAGATCGGGCGGCTCGACATCGTGATGGTGCCGATCGACGGCACCTACACCATGTCGCTCGACGGGGTCTCGGAGATCACCAGGCGTTTGCGCGCCTCCGTGGTGCTGCCGATGCACCGCTTCGCCACCCCGCTCGACGAGTTCATGCGCCTGATCGGGCAACAGTTCGAGATCGACCGCCGCACCGAGCGTTCGTTGCGGATATCGCGGGATACGCTGCCATCGACGCCGACGGTGATCATCCTCGACGGGGTCTGACGCCGCAATTTTCTCCAAGCCGGCTGTGGTGCGTTAGTGCTGATCTCCTTGCAACAGGAGATCGACATGACCGACTTTGCGAGATTTTTGCACGCGGACGGACCCAACCCCGAGCACGCGGCGGCGCTTCAGCTCTATGGCCGCTTCGTCGGTGATTGGGATGCCGAGATCACCGCCCACGGCGCAGACGGAACGAAACACATCGCACCCGGCGAGATCCATTTTGGCTGGGTGCTGGAGGGCCGCGCCGTCCAGGACGTCTGGATCATTCCCCGCCCCGCGGGCGCGCCGGCCTTCCCGGTCGCCGGCAATTGGTACGGCACGACGCTGCGGGTCTACGATCCCTCCATTTCCGCTTGGCGGATTTCCTGGTTCGATCCGGGCCGGAGCGTGTTCCGCCAACAGATCGGCCGCCCGCACGGCGAGGACATTGTGCAGGAAGGCACGACCGAAGCCGGCGACCTCACGCGCTGGAGTTTTGCCGAGATCACCGTTGATTCCTTCCACTGGCTCGGTGAGGTCAAGCCTGCCACCGCGGCCGATTGGAGGCTGGTGGTCGACGTAAGGGCGACGCGGCGGGAGGACTAAGGCCGGATCGATTTTCGCATCGATGAAGCCTCGAACTCGCCGCACAGCGCCGGGTGAGCGACTAGCTGGGGGACTGGCCCACTCTGGAGAGACCCTCTCCGCAGCCCTCTCCCGCAAGCGAACCGCAAGCGGGAGAGGGAGCGCACCTCCTCCGCCGCTGCCATGGTGCTCTGAGCAACACGCGCTGCTGCGTGACGAGATCAGGTGCTAGGCTCCCGCCATAAAAAACAGAGGGAGCGAACGTCGATGGCTGCAAGCGGTCTGCCTGCCAACACCAGCGGGCTATTCGTCGAGCCGCGTGAGGACTGGCTCGCGTTATATCAGGAGGAGATCATTGATCCCTCGCGGCCGATCGTCGATCCGCATCATCATCTCTGGAATCGCGGCCATCGCTATCTGATCGAGGAGATGGCCGCCGACATCGCCTCCGGCCACAACATCATCGCTACCGTCTATGTCGACTGCCGCTCGATGTATCGCGCGCATGGGCCCGAGGCGTTTCGGCCCGTGGGCGAAGTCGAGTTCGCCAACGGCGTCGCCGCGATGAGCGCGAGCGGTGGTTACGGCAAGGCCGCGATCTGCGCCGGCATCGTCAGCCACGTGAATCTGCTGCTCGGCGATGCGGCCAAGCCCGTGCTGGAGGCGGAGATCGCCGCCGGCAATGGCCGCTTCCGCGGCATCCGGCATTCATCCGCCTGGGACGAGGACCCCGTTGTCGCCGGCATGTATGCGAACCGGCCGAAGGGACTGTTGCAGGACCCGACTTTCCGCAAGGGATTTGCCTGCCTTGCGCGCCTGAACCTCAGCTTCGATGCCTGGCTGTTTCATCCGCAGATCGGCGAGTTGACCGAGCTGGCGCGCGCCTTTCCGAACACCAAAATCGTGCTCGACCATTGCGGCGGGCCGGCCGGGGTCGGCCGCTTTGCGGGACGACGCGAGGAGGTGTTTCCGCGGTGGCGCGCCTCGATCCAGGAGATCGCGAAATGCGAGAACGTGGTGGTGAAGCTCGGCGGGCTCGCGATGTGCCTGCTCGGTTACGACTTCCATCTGCGCGCCAAACCGCCGTCATCCGAGGAACTCGCCGCGGCGTGGAAGCCTTATGTCGAAACCTGCATCGAGGCATTCGGGCCGAAGCGCGCGATGTTCGAAAGCAATTTCCCGCCGGACAAGGGCCAGTGCAGCTATCAGGTGATCTTCAACGCGTTCAAGCGCATCGCGGCACCCCTGAGCGAAGCGGAGAAGACGGCGCTGTTCTCGCAGACCGCGACCGACGTCTACCGGCTCGAACTGCCGTCATGACGCGAAAGAGGGGCCGGGATGTTGGTCCCGCCCCCTCTTCCGTCGTGGCCGCTGGGAAGCGTCCTTGAATGAGATTAGCCGGCGCCCATCAGTGTCGCGGGACGGCGCTCGCCGGGCGAGAGGAACATGCGCTTCAGCTTGTTGACGGCGCGGATCATGAAGCCGATCACGGCCGGATTGGTCTTGCGGCAGAAGGCGATCTTCTTGACGTGGCCTTCGACATGCCATTTGGCATGCGCGCCATCGCGGAAGAAGACGACGTCGCCGACGCCGTAGCGCTTCGGCGGCATGCCGTCGCTTTCGAGCACGATCGAGCCTTCCAGGATCATGATCGTCTCGTCGAAATCATAGTACCAGTTGAAACGGCCTTCGGTGCAGGACCAGATGATGGTCGAGGAGGTGCCGTCGGAGCTGGTCGACAGGATGTGCGAGCGCGAGACCGGGTTGCCCTCGATGATCCAGGCCGGCTCGATCGGCCGCAGCTCCAGATCCACATTGCAACTACCGATTTCAATCAATGCCCGCGACATCTGCTTCCCCTGGAGGTAGAATATGATTAACCGGGTTTAAATCCCGGCTTGTTTCGAATGACCTTGGGACGCTAGTAGCCAGTTTTTAATTCTTCCTTACGCAGGCCCCGATAATCAGCCGCAAGTTGCAGATGCGAAGCGGTTAACGTCGAGATTTCCGTGCAAATTCGTGCACATGAACCCATCTTTCCCGGGGTGCGACAAATTGCGCGAAGCGACTTGGAAGGAGCCCATCGATGCCCCTGACCCCAGAGGTTCTGACTGCCCAAGGCGAGGTCGTCGCCTGGCTTGCCAGCCTCGATGTCTCGTTCGCGACGGACGAGGAGCCCTGGTTCACGATCGACGGCGTCGAAAGCCCCCGGCAGATCGGCAGTGACGGCTCAGGCGGCGCCGTCATACTGCTGCCGCCGCAGAATGTACTCTACGTCTCATCGGAAGGACGCGCGGGCGTTATCGCAGACAGTTTCGACGCGTTCATCCAGCTCGTCGTCGCCCGCCCCTATTGGCTCGACATCCTCAAATTCTCCGCCGGCGGCGATCTCCAGGAAATGCGGCGTGCCGCGGACGCGCTGGAGGCGACACTCGACGACGAGGACGACGTCAACGAGGCGAGAGAGGAGATCCGCTCCGCGCTCGACCTGCCGGAGGCGAGCGATCCGGTCGGCGCACTCTACGAGGCCGTCGCGGCTTCCGACGCCATCGTGCGGGCCACCGACGGGAGCCCGTTCACGACGCTGTTCAACCGCTTCAGCATCGACAGCAACCCGATGCTGCGCAACGCGGCAGCGTGAGCGGAAAGCCCTACTTCGCCCACTCGCCCTTGCGGAACACCGGGACCTTGCTGCCGTCGGCCAGAATGCCGTCGATGTCGGTCTCGGCCGAGCCGATCATCCAGTCGATATGGATCAGGCTCTGGTTGCCACCTTGCGCGGCGATCTGCTGCGGGGTGAGCTGCGCGCCGTTGACGAAGCACTTCGAGTAGCACTGGCCGAGCGCGATGTGCGACGCTGCGTTCTCGTCGAACAGCGTGTTGTAGAACAACAGCCCGCTCTGCGAGATCGGCGAGGAATGCGGCACCAGCGCCACTTCGCCGAGCCGGCGTGCGCCCTCGTCGGTGTCGAGCACCTTGTTCAGCACCTCCGCGCCGCGCGAAGCCTTGGCGTCGACGATCCTGCCGTCCTCGAAGCGCACCGCGATGTTGTCGATCAGCGTGCCCTGGTAAGACAGCGGCTTCGAGCTCACGACATGGCCATAGACCCGCCGGCAATGCGGCGTGGTGAAGACCTCTTCGGTCGGAATGTTGGCATTGCAGCTGATGCCGTTCTTGGAGAGCGAGGCACCGCCCTCCCATTCATGGCCATCAGCCAGGCCGATGGTGAGGTCGGTGCCCGGCCCTGAATATTGCAGCGCGCGGAAGCGCTGGCCGTTGAGCCAGTTGGTGCGCTCGCGGAGCACCGCATTATGGCTCGCCCAATTGGCCGTAGCGTCCTCGCGATCGACGCGGGACGCCGCGAAGATCGCGTCCGCGAGCTTGCCGACCGCGACCTCTTCGGGATCGTTCGGGAAGACCTGCTTCGCCCAGGACGGGCTCGGATAGGCGATGATGTTCCAGTTGGTGTCGAAATTGACGATCTTTTCCAGCGCCGGCTGATACGCCATGGAATTGGCCTTGCTGGCGCGCGCGACCTTGGAAGCATCTTCGCCCGACAGCAGCATCGGATTGTCGCCGACAATGGCGAGACGCGCAGTGTTGTTCGAGAACGCCTTCGCCATGCCCTCGTAGAGCCAGTTGGCGGCGCGATCAAAGCTGTTGTCGTGGCCGTGGCGATAGCGCGCCAGCGTCATCTCTTCGTCGGAGAGGATCGGCGTCACGATGCCGGCGCCGGCCTTGTAGGCGTGCGCAGCGATGCGGCGAACCAGCGGCAGCGCGATCGCCGGCGCCGTCAAGAGAAGGTCTTGTCCCGGCCGCAAGCCCAGTCCCACCTTCACCGCCACCTCGGCCAGCCGGTCGAGTTTCACGGGATCGATGGAAGTGACGGAATCGCGTTGATCGGTCATGCCGGGTCCTCTGTCGGAATCTCTCGTTCAATCTAAGTCTAGCATCTCAAGACACAAGTGTGCGAGCGTCTTGCGAGACGTGAAGATACGGAGTTTCACGCAGCTTGGTTTTCAACGCGTTGCCGATTTCAGCACCCGGTCGACCATATCAGGCGCCAGACCGAGGTAATTTTTCGGCGAAGTGAGGTCCTCGATGGTCGCGCGATCGATCTGGGCTGCGACGCGCGGATCGGCCGACAGCGCGTCGGCGAGGCTGATGGCCGTCTCGTTGGCGAGCAGGCAGGCGTCATAGACCACGTCGTGCGCATCCTGCCGGCCGATCTGCGGCGCCAGCCCCATCATGACCGCTTCGGCCACAATCAGACCGCGACTAAGGGCGAGGTTGTCGTTCATCTTTGCCTCGTCCACGATGAGGCCGGCGAGCGCGAACTTCGCCTGATGAAGGGAGCCTGCGGTCAGCACGAAACTTTCGGGGATCGCCATCCATTCGGCGTGCCACGGACCGGTGGCGCGCTCGAAATCCTGCACCATGGCATCCAGCATCAACCCGGCGTGCTGACGTACGGCCTTGGATGCGGCGAGCATCAGCTCCGAGGAGATCGGGTTGCGCTTCTGCGGCATGGTCGAGGAGGCACCGCGGCCCTTGACGAAGGGCTCGTAGACCTCGCCGAACTCGGTCGAGGCCATGATCATGATATCGAGCGCGATCTTGCCGAGCGAGCCGGTGACGAGCGCGAGGAAATTCACGGCTTCGGCGAAGCCGTCGCGCGCGACATGCCAGGTGGATGCGGGAACGCCGAGCTTCAGCTCGGCGCAGAGCGCCTCCTGCACCTCGAACCCCTTGTCGCCCAGCGAGGCCAGCGTGCCGGCGGCGCCCGCAAACTGACCGACGAGAACCCGCGGCTTCAATTGCTCAAGACGCTCGGCATGGCGGTCGAACATCGCGAGCCAGATCGCGGTCTTGTAACCGAAGGTCACCGGCAGCGCCTGCTGGAGGTGGGTGCGGCCGGCCATCGGCGTGTCGCGATGGCGCTTGGAGAGATCGGCCAGGATTTTGCGCAGCTCGGCGATATCGCGCTCGACAATCTCCAGCCCCGCGCGCAATTGCAGCACCACGGCGGTGTCCATGATGTCCTGCGTGGTCGCGCCCCAATGCACATAGCGGCCGGCCTCGCCGCATTGCTTCACAATCTGATGCACCAACGGGAGAATCGGGTAACCGACGATGTCGGTCTCCTGCCGCAGCAGATCGAAGTCGAGCGCAGCGACATCGGTCCGCGCCGCAATCTGGTCGGCGGCCTCCTGCGGGATCACGCCGCATCGCGCCTCCGCCTTCGCCAGCGCCACCTCGATCTCGGCATAGCGCGCGACCAGCGCGACGTCGGAAAACACCTCGCGCATCGCAGGCGTGCCGAAGGCATCGCGAAACAGCACGGAGTCGAGCACGGTGGTCGAGGCGGGAAAAGCGGGCATGAGCGTTTCTTTGCGGCTGGCTTGTTTTATGTGGCGACAGCTTACGCAGGATATCCAGCGGAGCAATGAACATTCACTGTTGGACACACGGCCAATGTCGTCCCGACAAAAGCCAGCACATTGGTGAGATGTCGCGCTCGCTGTCTCAGCACCGTCATCCACACTGTCGCCGCGGCGGGATTCTGGATTGCTTCGCTGCGCTCGCAATGACGGCGACGCGAGTCGCATTCCTGTCCACACTTTAAGTGGTCACCTTCTAACTCAGGTTGCATTCCTCCGCGCAAATGGCATAGCAGCCATCTGGCCTCGCGGTGAACCGAACTGACCTTCCCGCGGACTCACAGACTTCAAGTCGAATCCCATTTGATTTCATTATTGCCTGATGTCGTTGTGAGGTCTGAGTTTTCGACGTGCAGTTTCTGTTCCAGGACCACCTTCTCGATACCGACCGGCGCGAGCTGAGTCGCGAGCAGGTTCCCGTGTCCGTGGAACCGCAGGTCTTCGACCTCGTGGTCCACCTGATGGAGAACCGCGACCGGGTCGTCAGCAAGGACGAGCTGATCGACAAGATCTGGCACGGCCGCAGCGTTTCCGAATCGACATTGACCAGCCGGATCAATGCCGCGCGCAAGGCGATCGGCGACAGCGGCGCGAACCAGGCGCTGATCCGCACCATCGCGCGCAAGGGCTTTCGCTTCGTCGGCGACGTCGAGACCAAGTCCGCCGCGGCAGCGATGGAACCGCGCCGCAGCGTCACAACGTCGCACGCGATGCCTGCGCTGCCCGACCGCCCCGCGATCGCCGTGCTGCCCTTTACCAATATGAGCGGCGACCGCGAGCAGGACTATTTCTCCGACGGCATCAGCGAAGACATCATCACCGCATTGTCGAAGCTGCGCTGGTTCTTCGTCGTCGCGCGCAACTCCTCCTTCGTCTACAAGGGCCGCGCCGTGCATCTCCACGAGATCGCGCGCGAGCTCGGCGTACGCTACGTGCTCGAAGGCAGCGTGCGGCGAAGCGGCGATCGCGTGCGCATCTCCGCCCAGCTCAACGATGTCTCGACCGGCGGCCATCTCTGGGCCGAGCGCTACGACCGCGAGCTTGCCGACATCTTTGCTGTACAGGACGAGATCACCGAAGCCATCGTCGCCGCGATCGAGCCGCAGCTCTACGCCGCCGAAAATTTTCGTGCCCAGCAGAAGCCGCCGGGCAGCCTCGACGCCTGGGACTTCGTGATGCGCGCGCTGTCGCATTACTGGCACATCACGCGCGAGGACAATGCATCGGCGCAGGCGCTGCTCGAGCAGGCGATCGCCATCGACCCCGCCTATGGCAAGGCGCTGGGCCTGCTCGCCACCAGCCACATTTTTGGTGCGCATATGGGCTGGGCCGATATGGCCGCGACTGTCCCGGTTGCCGAACGCGCGGCGCTTGCCGCGGTCGAGGCCGATCGCGACGACGCCTGGGCCCATCACGGTCTCGCCTATGCCTATCTGTTCCGGCGTCGCTTCGACGACGCGCTGGCGGAATTCGAGCTGACGCTGACGCTCAATCCGAATTTCGCGATGGCCCATGCCTTCTACGGCGTCACGCTATGCTACGCCGGACGCTGGCAGGACGGCGATGCGGCTGCACGCCGCGCGCTACAGCTCAGCCCGCGCGATCCGCTTGCTGCGATCTATTGCGGCGTTGCCGGCTACGCCCAGTTCATCGGCCGCAATTACGAGGACGCCATGCAGATGGCGCGGGAATCGATGCGGCAGCGGGCCGATTTCGTCGGCGCGCATCGCGTGCTGACAGCGGCCGCCGGCATGTCCGGCGATCCCGCACTCGCCGCCTCCGCGCTGGAAGGATTGCGACGCACCCAGCCCGGCATCTCGCTCGCCTGGATCACGCGGGAGCTGCCGATGCTGCGGGAAGAGGACCGCGCGCATTATCTCGAAGGATTTCGGCGCGCGGGGATGAGGTAGATCCTTCTCTCCACAATGACGGTGCACCCTCGCCCCTTGTGGGAGAGGGTGGCTTCGATGCGTAGCATCGAAGCCGGGTGAGGGGTCTCTGTCCTCACGAGCAGTCTCGCGATTGGAGAAAACCCCTCATCCGGCGCTTCGCGCCACCTTCTCCCACAAGGGGAGAAGGGAAGAAGGCCCGCTACTCCTGCACCATCTCGCCGCTGCCGCCGAACTCGGCGGGAAAATCCTTCAGCTTGGGCAGGCCGTCGCGCATCGGCAGCACCGTCTCGGAATAGTTGACGTGGACGCCGGGCGTGAAGGCGAGCGTCGGGATGGTGGCGGTGAAGACGTCGATCAAATCGAGCGGCGGGTGGTTGGTCATGAGATGACCGCCGCACTTCCCGCAATATTTGCGCTGGCTGAGCGGCGTCTTGACGAAGGTCTCGACGTTCTGCGCGCCTTCGGTGATGCGCACGGCCTCCGGCTTCCACAGGCTGAAAGCGTTTACCGGTCCGCCCGACCACGAGCGGCAGGAACGGCAGTGACAATAGCCCATCGCCGCTGGTTCGCCCGTGACCTCGACCGTGACCGCGCCGCAGAAGCAGTGTCCGACATGTTTCATCTTGGTTGTCTCCTGAGGTGGAAATTGGGATTCAGATCCTTGGATAGCAAATGAAGTCCTGTCGCGCGTCCTCCGATCGGCGGACGCGCGACGGAACACGCGGCGGCTAGACTGACCGGCGCCAGGGAATAAGCATCGACACCCGTTGTTTGTACTGCCGGTATTCGTCGCCAAAGAGATCGACGAGATCGTGCTCCTCCAGCGCGATGCCGACGAAGATGTAGGCCGTGGTCACGGCCGCGAACAGCAGATGGCCTGCGGTCATGGTCGGTGCCGCCCAGAAGGCGATGATAAAGCCGAGATAGATCGGGTGACGGACGAATTTGTAGAGCAGCGGCGTCTTGAACCGCGGCGGTGCGGCCTCCTTGCCGACGAGATGGTTGGTCACCTGATGCAATCCGAACAATTCGAAATGATTGATGATGAAGGTCGAGATGAACACCAGCACCCAGCCTGCGAACGACAGCGTGACCAGCGTCACGGCAAGATCCGGATCGGCGACGTCCCATATGACCGACGGCAACGGTCGCCACTGCCAGAACAGGAGGAGCAATGACAGGCTCGCGAACAGCACGTAGGTCGAGCGCTCGACCGGCTTGGGGACGAATCGGGTCCACCACGCCTTGAAGCGCTGGCGCGCCATCACGCTGTGTTGAACGGCGAACAGCGTCATCAGCAGCAGATTGATGATCACGGCTTCGGCCGTCGGCGTGTCGGTGCCGGTGTCGATGGTCTTCGGCACCACCAGCCCCATCACAAAGCCGATCGCGTAGACAATCGTAACGAAAAACACGAGATACGCCGCAATTCCGTAAAGAAAGGCGATGAACTTGAAAACTCTCGAGCCCGAAACGTCGGGGTGCAGGGAATGAACCTGATGATCAATTTGGGTCATAAGCAGCTCCGTTGTGCCAAAACATCGGCACTTCATTGGTCGCTGCACCATGCCGCATCGGACGTGCCCTGACTTTCGCGGACGGTTGATTTTCGCCTGAGACGACTTTGATTTTTGCTTGAGACGACAGAAACGTGCGATTTCTCTTTGAAAACAATGTGCTCGACGGCAACCTGCGGGAGCTGACCTGCGGCGGGACGGCCATTCCGTTGCAGCCGCAAGTGTTCGATCTCCTGCTTTATCTGGTCGCGGAACGCGCGCGGGTGGTCAGCAAGGATGACCTGATCAGCCAGATCTGGAGCGATCGCATCGTCTCGGATTCCGCGCTGAACAGCCGGATCAACGCCGCGCGCAAGGCGCTGGGAGACGATGGAGCGACGCAGCGGCTGATCAAGACGATTCCACGCAAGGGCTTTCGTTTCGTCGGCGAAGTTCGGGAAGATGTGGCAGCAAAGCCTATTCCGGCCGAGGTCGCACCGGGTTCCCCGCGCGTTGCCGCCGACCGTCCGGGCATCGCGGTGCTCGCCTTCGAGAACATGAGCGGCGATCCCGCCCAGGAATATTTCGGCGACGGAATCAGCGAGGACATCCTCACCGCGCTGTCGAAGCAGCGCTGGTTCATCGTGATCGCCCGCAACTCGTCCTTCACCTACAAGGGGCGCGCGGTCCACATCAAGCAGATCGCCGAGGAGCTCGGCGTTCGCTACGAGGGTAGCGTGCGCAAGGTGGACAACCGCGTGCGCATCACCGCGCAGCTCAACGATGCCACCACCGGCGGGCATCTCTGGGCCGAGCGCTACGACCGCGAGCTGGTCGACGTCTTCGCCGTGCAGGATGAGATCACCGAGCGGATCGTCGCGGCGATCGAGCCGCAGATCCACGCCGCGGAGAATTTTCGTACGCGTCGCAAGCCTCCATCGAGCCTTGATGCCTGGGACCTGCTGATGCAGGCGCTGTCGCATTACTGGCGGATAACGCCGCAGGACCACGCCGCGGCGCAGAAGCTGCTCGAGCGCGCAATCGCGATCGATCCGGATTACGGCCAGGCGCTGGCGGTGCTGGCGGCGAGCCATATGTTCGGCGTGCATCTGGGCTGGGCCGAGCTTGCCACGACGGCGCCGATCGCGGAGAGCGCCGCGCTCGCCGCAATGCGCTGCGACCACGAGAATGCCTGGGCCCATGCCGCGCTCGGCAGCGTCTGCTTCTCGACGAGCCGGCTTGCGGACGCGCTGTCCGAGTTCGAGCAGGCGCTCGCGCTCAATCCGAACTTCTCGCTGGCACAGGGCTACTACGCGCTGGCGCTGTCCTATGCCGGACGACCTAGCGACTCGTTCGAGGCGGCGCAAAAGGCGATCAGGCTCTCGCCGCGCGATCCGTCGCTGGCGATCTATTACGGCATCGCCGGCTATGCGCGCTTCACCGAGCGGCGGTATGACGAGGCGATCGCGCTCGCGCGCGAGGCGATCCGCCATCGCGGCGATCTCACTGGCGCCTATCGCGTGCTCGCCGTTTCCGCCGGCATGACCGGCGACGGCGCGCTTGCGGATATGGCGCTGGGAGAGCTGCGCCGCACCCAGCCCAACATCTCACTGCATTGGATCGCGACGCAACTGCCGTGGGCCAATGACGCGGATCGCGAGCACTATCTGGAAGGATTTCGGCGCGCGGGGTTGAGGTGATCGGCGCGACTGACGCGCCGCTATTTCGTTTTGGCTTCCGTCTTGACCTGTATCGGCTTCGGTGCGGGCGCGGCGGCCCAGTCCTTGTCGGCGCGGGGGCCGTTGAGATCGCCGGTCAGGCCGACCAGCTGGCCGGGCTGCACGTCGAGGGTCTGCTGCCAGGTCTGGGTCTGGCACAACAACTTGATCAGGCAGCCCTTGAGCTTGAGGCGGTCGGCGGATTCGCGCCAGAGCGAGACCGAATAGAACTTGCCGTCCTCGGCATTGTAGATGTCGCCGGCGAACCGGCCATCGGACGTCGCCTGCAGGCCCATGATCAGCTGGTGGCCGAGCAGCGCGCGGGGGCGCTTGTCGGGGTCGGGATTTTCCTTGTCGCGGTGAGGCTGCCCGCGCTTGTCGGCCGGCTCCTTCATCCAGACGATGAAGCCGCAGATGCGGTCGCGCGACGGTCCGCAGCGCTCGAGCCTGATCCGCGCGCGACCGTCCTCGTCGAGCCAGGTACCGCTGGGATCATTGGGCGTGACGGCGCCGGCGCGGCCGCCGAGCACCATCATCACGACGGTGATGGCGACGCGCAGCACGAAGCGAAGGAGAAAGTTCATCAGCGGCACCTTTCGTTGGCTGGGTTTGAGCGTCAGTTGAGTTGTGCCATCAGCGCGTCGGCGCCCTTATCAAGGCCGGCGGTGGCGGCCGCGAGCGCGCCGACGCTGGCCTTGATGTCGTAGGCGCCGGGGTATTGCTTGGTGACGTAGGCGCTGATCAGGCGCGAGGTTGCGGCGTCGAAGATCTCGAGCCATAGATGACCGAACCGGTCATCATTCCCTCGCCATCACGCGCGGCCTGCACGCCGTTGTAGACCGCGCCGGCCGTGTCGAAACGCGAAAGCGTGCCGAGCACGGGCGTGTTGGTGACGGCGCCGGTGAGCGTGAGCCTGATCCGAAGCGTGTTCGGCCCGCGCTCACGCACCACGGCGAAGCGGCCTCGCAGCCGATCTGCGAAGCAGTTCTGCATGTAGGCGGCGAGTGTCGCCTTGTCCTTGTCGGAGATGTCGCCGAACTGATGGTCCTTGCCGCGGTAGACCACGACCGGATCGAGCATCACTTTATGATAAGCGCGCCAGTCGACCGGTGTGGAGTAGCGGTAGGGCACGCGGCCGGAGCTATCCGACTTGTCCGGGGCCATGTAGGCCGAGGACGCCATCTCCGAATAGGGCACGGGCGCAACCGAGGCGCAGCCGGCGACGGCCGCGCCAAGCACCAGCGTTCCCAGACCGCGCAGGGCGATCGAGCGATCCATTGCAGAAACTCCTTTGCGGCTCGTCGAAAGGCAAAGGCGACCGCAGCCGCGTGTGGGACCAGACGCGGCTGCGGGGCTCACCATTGCCAACCCAAGGCATCGTCCGGGGCCAATTCAGAAGCCTTGGGCCGCCTCAGTGTTGTTATATATAAAACCGACCAGTTGGTTTGTAAATGCCAAGATGACACCTGGCACATTTGGCCGCAGGCGCAGCTTTGGGCAGCGGCCGGTTGGAATTTGTTAATGATGAATCAGGCGCGTTTGCGCGGGGTTGCGGCCTTTGCCACCGGTGCTGCGCCGGACCTTGCGGCGCGTGCCTTGGCCGGCTGTTCCTTGGCCGGCCGTTCCTTGGCCGGCTGCTCGACGCCGGCCCATTGCCCGTCGTCGAGCAGACGCGCAAACAGGCGATCATGCTCGTCCTTGCTGAGCGGCGACATGCCGAATAGCGAGCTCAAAAGCAGTCCACGGGCCGCAGCCCAGCGCAACAGCGCGAGATCGGGATCGGCGGACTCCGCCTTGATGGCCGCCACTCTCTTCATCTCCCGCTCACGCGGCAACATCATCAGGCCGGGGTTCTCGACCATGGCCGCAACGAGCGCCAGCGCGGCGGAATTCGGCGACGTGGCCGCTTCCCGCACGGTGGCGAGCTGGGTCGCCAAATTGGGATTTGCCGAGGTTGCGCTCACCTTCGCCATATAGCCGGTCGAGAATTCCTCGAAATGCTCCATCTGCCGCTCCAGCAGCGCCTTGAGCACAGCTTCCTTGGTACGGAACTGGTGCATCACGCCGCCCTTGCTGAGACCACTCTCGCGCGCGATGGCATCGAGCGTCAGCCGGCCGGGCCCGTCGCGCGCAATGATCCTGATCGCCGCTTCGAGCGCAGCGTTGCGGGATCGTTCGGAGCGTGTGGCATTGTCCATGGCCGACTTGTCTCCGTGACAAGAACATGAATCAAGTGAAAACAGGACGCGCTGTACATTTTTTGTGCGAACACTGTCGAGACTTTCATCTTGCGGCGCCGAATGAGACTATGTGAGCCTCGATGGTGGATGGGGACTGGGATGGGCCGGCCGTCGCTTCGCGCGCGAGGACGTTGCGAAGCGTTTACGGCTGGTCTCGCTTGAGAAAGATACGACATGTCGAAACGAGTGTTGCTTGGTCTCCTCCTGGCTTGCGGCCTCACGGCCTCGGCGCTGGCGCAAGAGCCGAAAATGGGGGGCACGATCAATGCCGTGATCCAGCCCGAGCCGCCCGGCCTGATGCTTGCGATGATCCAGAACGGTCCGACCCAGATGGTATCGGGCAACATCTTCGAGGGCTTGCTGCGCTACAGCCCCAAGCTCGAGCCGGTTCCGGAGCTCGCCGAGAGCTGGAGCGTCAGCGAGGACGCCAAGACCTACACCTTCAAGCTCAGGAAGGGCGTCACCTGGCATGACGGCAAGCCTTTCACCGCGGCCGATGTGCTGTTCTCGGTCGAGATGCTGAAGCAGACCCATGCGCGTGCCCGCAACAACCTCGCGCAGGTCGACAAGGTCGAGGCGCCCGACGATTATACTGTCGTCTTCACGCTGAAGCAGCCGTTCGGCCCGTTCCTCGGCATCTTCGAGGTCGGCTCGATGCCGATGGTGCCGAAGCATCTCTATGACGGCACCGACTGGAAGACCAATCCCTACAACAACGCGCCGGTCGGCACCGGCCCCTTCATGTTCAAGGAATGGCAGAAGGGCTCGTTCATCCGGCTGGTCAAGAACCCGAACTACTACGAGAAGGGCAAGCCCTATATCGACGAGATCTACTGGCAGATCATCCCCGACGCCGCCGCGCGCTCGGTGGCCTATGAGACCGGCAAGGTCGACGTGCTGCCCGGAGGCTCGGTCGAGAATTTCGACGTGCCGCGGCTGTCCAAGCTGAAGGACACTTGCGTCACCGGCGCGGGCTGGGAGTTCTTCTCGCCGCTGGCCTGGCTGTGGCTGAACAACCGCCAGGGACCGCTCGCCGACAAGCGGGTGCGGCAGGCGATCATGTATGCGATCGACCGCGATTTCGCCAAGGACGTGATCTGGAACGGGCTCGGCAAGGTCGCAACCGGTCCCTCGGCCTCGACCATCAAGTACTACACCGATGACGTGCCGAAATATCCGTACGATCCGGCCAAGGCCAAGGCGCTGTTGAAGGAAGCCGGCTACAAGGGCGAGAAGATCCGCTTGTTGCCGCTCGCCTATGGCGAGACCTGGCAGCGCTGGGGTGAAGCCGTGAAGCAGAATCTCATGGACGTCGGCATGAACATCGAGACCATCGCCACCGACGTTGCCGGCGGCAACCAGAAGATCGGCGACTGGGATTACGATATCGCCTTCACCTATCTCTACCAGTACGGCGATCCCGCACTCGGCGTCGGCCGCAACTACGTCTCAAGCGCCATCGCCAAGGGCCAGGTGTTCAACAATGTCGAGGGCTACTCCAACCCCGAGATCGACAAGCTGTTCGCCGATGGCGCGGTCGCAACGCCTGACTCCAAGCGCAAGGAGATCTACGAGAAGGCGCAGAAGATCCTGGTCGAGGACGTGCCGGTGGCCTGGATGCTCGAGCTGCAATTCCCGACCATCATGCGCTGCAAGGTCAAGAACCTGATCACCACCGGGATCGGGGTCAATGACGGCTTCAAGGACGCATGGCTCGACAAGTGAGCCCTGCCCTCTTCTTCACCTCTCCCCGCGTGCGGGGAGAGGTCGAATGTGCGCATAGCGCACATTCGGGTGAGGGGGAGTCTCCACGAGTCCAACTGCTGATACCCTCGCGGAGAGTCCCCCTCACCCCAACCCTCTCCCCGCACGCGGGGCGAGGCAGCCCACCGTCACCGCGGCTCCAGGTCACGTTACAAGATATGACTCTCTAGATGCTCTCTTTCGTCGCTCAGCGTGTCGTGAAGGGCGTGATCGTCCTGCTCGCGATCGTCGTCCTCAATTTCTTCCTGATCCGGCTTGCGCCCGGCGACCCCGCGGTCGTGATGGCCGGCGAGGCCGGCGCCAGCGACCAGGTCTTCGTCCAGCAGCTGCGGGAAAAGTTCGGCCTCGACAAGCCGCTGCCCGAGCAGCTCTTCATCTACGTCAAGGGCATCGCAACCCTCGACCTCGGCTTCTCCTTCCGCCAGCAGGCGCCGGTGTCGAAGTTGATCCTGGAGCGGCTGCCGGCAACGCTGTTGTTGACGCTGACCGCGTTCGCGATCTCGCTCGCGCTCGGGGTCCTGTTCGGCACTTTCGCCGCCCGCTTCGCCGGAACCTTCCTCGACACCGCCATCACGATCTTTGCGCTGATCTTCTACGCCATGCCGATCTTCTGGGTCGCGCTGATGGGAATCCTGCTGTTCTCGGTCGCGGTCGACTGGCTGCCGAGCTTCGGTTACGAGACGGTCGGCTCCAACCTCACCGGCCTCGCCCATCTCATCGATGTCGCAAAGCACCTGATCATGCCGGCGATGGCGCTCGGCCTGTTCTTCATGGCGACCTATACCCGCATGACGCGCGCCTCGATGCTGGAGGTGAAGCGGCTCGACTTCGTCAAGACCGCGCGCGCCAAGGGCCTTTCCGACGCCGTGATCCAGCGCCGTCACGTGCTGCGCAACGCGCTGCTCCCCGTCGTCACGCTCGCCGGCGTCCATGCCGGCACGCTGATCGGCGGCGCCGTCATCACGGAGACCGTGTTCGCCTGGCCCGGCATCGGGCGTCTGATGTACGACGCGCTGCTGCAGCGTGACTACAATCTGCTGCTCGGCGTGTTCGTGACCTGCTCGGTCATGGTGCTGATCTTCAACCTCATCACCGACCTGGTCTATCGACTGGTCGACCCACGCATCGAATTCGCCGCATGAAACAGTTCTGGAAATCGATGCTGAAGAGCCCGAGCGGCGTCATCGGGCTCGTCATCCTGCTGCTTGCGATCTCGGTTGCGGTGTTCGGGCCGTTGCTGTTCCCGAATTCGCCCTGGCGCATGGTGCAACGGCCGTTCCTGCCGCCGTTCACGCTCGCGACCGTACCGCTGGGCACCGACGCACTTGGCCGCGACGTATTCGCCGGCATGATCTTTGGCGCACGCGTCTCGCTGCTGGTCGGCCTCGTCTCGACGCTGGTCGCACTCGTCGTCGGCGTGCCGATCGGCGCCATGGCCGGCTATTTCGGCGGCAAGGTCGATGACGCGCTGATGCGCTTCACCGAGTTCTTCCAGACCATTCCGAGCTTCGCGCTCGCGATCGTGCTGGTGGCAATCCTGCAGCCGTCGATCTACTCGATCGTGGCCTCGATCGCAGTGGTGAGCTGGCCGCCTGTCGCGCGCCTTGTCCGCGGCGAGGTGCTGTCGCTGCGCACGCGCGAATATGTCCAGGCCGCCGTGGTCACCGGGCAGAGCAACACCTGGATCATCCTGCGCGAGATTCTGCCCAACGCGCTGTCGCCGGTGATCGTGCTGGCCTCGCTGATGGTGGCGACCGCAATCCTGCTGGAATCCTCGCTGTCCTTTCTCGGCCTCGGCGATCCCAATCTGATCTCGTGGGGCTACATGGTCGGCGCCGGCCGCACCGTGATCCGCCAGGCCTGGTGGATCACCGTGTTTCCCGGCGTCGCGATCCTGATCTCCGTGTTGGGACTGAACCTGATTGGCGAAGGCCTCAACGACGCGCTCAATCCGCGCCTGTCGCGGGAAGGACGCTGATGATAACCGCCCCGCCCGCCGTCTCCATCAAGAACTTGCGGATCGCGCTGCCCAAGGGAGCCGAACGCCCCTTCGCCGTCGATGGCGTCTCGCTCGATTTGCGCCCCGGCAAGATCGTCTGCGTCGTCGGCGAATCCGGCTCCGGCAAGTCGATGTGCGCGCATGCGCTGATGGGGCTGCTGCCGGATACGGTGAGCGTCACCTCCGGCGAGATCCAGTTCGAAGGCCGCGACCTGCTCAAGCTCGACGATGACAGGTGGCGCGACCTGCGCGGCCGTCGTCTCGCGATGATCTTTCAGGAGCCGATGACCGCGCTCAATCCTTTGATGCGGATCGGCGATCAGATGGCGGAGATGTTCGAGGCCCACGGTCTGCTCACGCCGAGAGAGCGACGCGCGAAGGCGCTGTCTCTGGCGCGCGAGGTCGGCCTGCCCGACCCCGAGCGCATCGTGCGCGCCTATCCGCACCAGCTCTCCGGCGGCCAGCGCCAGCGCGCCATGATCGCGATGGCGCTCGCGCTCGAGCCGGCCGTGCTGGTCGCCGACGAACCGACCACCGCGCTCGATGTCACGACGCAGGCACAGATCCTGAAACTGATCCGCAATCTCCAGCGCAGCCGCAACATGGCGGTGATGTTCATCACTCATGACTTTGGTGTCGTCGCCGATATCGCCGACCAGGTCGTGGTGCTCCGGCATGGCAAGGTCGTGGAGGAAGGCCCCGCCGCGACCGTCTTCAACGAGCCAAAGCACGATTACACCAAGGCACTGCTCGCCGCCGTGCCGTCGATGCACCCGCCGGCGCGCGCGCCCCTCGACGATCAGGCCCGAGCCGTCGAAGTGATCGGGCTCGACAAGACCTACGTCACCTCGGGCGGCTGGTTTCGCGAAGACCGTCGCGTCGATGCCGCGCGCGCGGTGAACTTCAACATCCTCAAGGGCGAGACGCTCGGCCTCGTTGGCGAATCCGGCTCCGGCAAATCGTCGGTGGCGCGGCTGGTGATGCGGTTGATCGAGGCCGATCGCGGCACGGTGCGGATCGGCGACACCGATCTCACGCAACTCTCAGGCAAGGCGCTGCGCGCCGAACGCCATCGCATCCAGATGATCTTTCAGGATCCGTTCGCTTCGCTCAACCCGCGCCGCAAGATCGGCCACATCATCGCCGACGGCCCGATCGCGGCCGGCGCTGATTCGAAGGCCGCATTCGACCGCGCTCGCGATCTCCTCAAGATGGTCGGCCTGGACGCCGGGGCGCTCGAGCGCTATCCGCATGAATTCTCCGGCGGCCAGCGCCAGCGCATCGGCATTGCGCGCGCGCTCGCGCTCGAACCCGAGATCATCGTCGCCGACGAAGCCGTCTCCGCACTCGACGTCTCGGTGCAGGCGCAGGTGCTGAGGCTGCTCGAAGACCTCAAGGCGCGCCTTGGGCTCTCGATGCTGTTCATCACCCACGATCTCCGCGTCGCCGCCCAGATCTGCGACCGCATAGCGGTGATGCAGCGTGGCGTCATCGTCGAGCTGAAGCCGACCGCGCAGCTCTTCGCCGCGCCCGAGCATCCCTATACGCGCGAGCTGCTCGCGGCGGTGCCGGGGCAGAAGGAGCGCGCGCCGGCAGCGTGACTCGGACGGTATTCGGTTCGGCTCCGGACAATTGGACCGAATCGAACCGAATCCGCAGCGCCGGCGCAGTCACGCGCTTTTTATTCCTCGTGACCGCCCGCGCAGCTTCAAAGCTGGAGACGGCCTCCTACATCGAATTGGAATGATCTCCATCATCTCATGGTGGATTTGCCGATAGATTTGGAGCCGACATGGGCCAGGTTATTCAGTTCGTTTCAAAATCCGAGCGCGAACGCGTTCGCCTCATCCAGGAAGCACGCGCGATCTATGACAGCATCTTCCCGTCGGCTGATCCGGTAAGCGAGCGGCAAGACAAGGCGGCGATCGGCCGCGACGGCGTGAGTAACCTCTCGTGATCAAGATCATCGCAGTGCTCTGCAGTCTCTCGACTCCGGGAAATTGCCACGAGCAGATTGTCACCACGTCTGACCTCGCCGAGATCTCGATGCGGTCCTGCATGATGGGCGCACCGCAGCTTGCCGAATGGATGAACCAGCATCCCGCCGAGCGGCTGGCGGGATGGCGCTGCGTGATGGGTCAACAGGGCGGCAGAGGCACCTAGCGCCGCTCTCAAATGATACTCCCGTTGCTGGGCTTGATCAGGCAACGCGCGGCGCGGAAGGCTGACGCGCGCGGCAGTCAGGCTCTATCGCATCGGCGGATTGGTGTTGCTCCAGGTCGGGGCTGCGTTGGTGACGCCGACCGACGGCCAGTTATATGTTCCGATCGAGGGTGCCGTCACCGTCCCGACAGACTGGCCGGATGTCCCGTAATAGGTCCTCGGCTGCGCCGCAGTCGCTCCGGGGCCGCTATAGGTCGGTGCCATCACGCCGGTGGCATAATGTCGGCTCGACCTGTGCTTCTTCGCTTCAGCCGCGAACGGCGCGGCAAGCAGTCCGGTCGTGATGAGTGCGGCTATGACGAGCCTGGTCGTTGTCATGACTGATCCCTTCATTCGCTCCGCGCCTGCTGCGCCATATGTTCATTCATCAAAGAATTCCCATAGGCCCCCGTTCATAACTCCGTGTGCGCGGAAACGTGCCGTAGCGCCATGACGCCGCACAATCAGCGCCGCCTGGGCCGGCACGCCGAGCGACCATGGCTGCCTTCGGATGGACCCGAATCAGCATTAGTGCATTGGCTTCAGCAGTCTCCCGAATGCGAGCAGCATGACCGGCCCCGAATTGAAGCAACTCCGCGCCGACCTTTCCGACGCCATAGAGCGCGAGCTCACCGCGGTCGACATGGCGAAACTGTGTGCCTTGCCGGAGAAGGGCGGTGCCGACACGATCCGGCGTTGGGAGGTGAGCGGGCCGACGCTGGCCGCGACCAAGGTGCTGCGCGTGCTCGCGATGGCAAGCGAGCGCTATCCGATCCTGGAGAAGTTCGACATCTTCGATCGCCACGACGTGCGCGTGGAGGACCGACCAGCGAAGCGCGCGGCCTTCCGCGCGCAGATGCGCGACGAGGTGCTGCGGCGTCTTGGTTAACAAGAAGCGCGTACAAGTTACCGAGAGGCTCCCGGATTAAGCCTTCCTTCAGCACTTCTTAAGCCGGCATTAAGCACGAAAATCATTTGTAGCCCAATAACTTAGGTTGGCTGTCGTTGTGCCATGCATGTGACAGCATTTTCGTCAAAAGCCAGCTATCTGCAAAACCAACGACGGCGCGGACAGAGCGCGCCTGCCGGGGACCTTAGTGTTGGAGTTAGGACTATGAAGAAGATTCTGTTTGCGACCGTTGCGCTGCTCGCATTGGGCGCGGCTGCGCCGGCCATCGGTGCCGATCTCGGCGCCCGCCCCTATTACAACAAGGCGCCGGCCTATGCCGCGCCGATCTACAACTGGACCGGCTTCTATATCGGCGCGCATCTCGGCGGCGCGTTCTCGAGCGACAACAATTTCAACGGCCTCTCGACCGGCAACAACGGCAACGGCCGTTTCCTCGGTGGTCTGCAGGCTGGTGCAGACTGGCAGTTCAACCCGAGCTGGGTGATCGGTGCTGAAGCTCAGTATTCCTGGCTCTCCGGCAATGTCGGCGCGGTGTTCCCGGGCGGCGTGGCCTACACCAACGACCAGCGCGGCCTCGGCTCGATCACCGGCCGCGTCGGCTACACCTGGGGCCCGGGCCTGCTCTACGTGAAGGGCGGCTACGCCTATTCGGACAACAACGAGAAGGTGACGATCGGCGGCGTGCCGACCGGCTTCATCATCGCCGGCGATCACCGCAACGGCTACACCGTCGGCGCCGGCCTCGAGTACATGTTCGCGCCGAACTGGTCGGCCAAGGCCGAGTACCAGTATTACAATTTCGGCGACGCGCACTTCACCGCGGGTCCGCTGGTCGGCACCGGCAATTTCACCACCGACGACCACACCTTCAAGGCCGGCCTCAACTACCGCTTCAACTGGGCGAGCCCGATGGTCGCGCGCTACTGATCGCGCCTTCAAAAGATCCCTTCGCTATCGAGGGCCGGCATCGCTGCCGGCCCTTCCTTTTTCGCTCTGCGGAACTTGCCAAGCAATTGTGCAACTTGCGATTTTTTAACCCGCGCCGAGGATACTCCGCAGCGAAAATAAGAGATCACGGGCGTGGGGGAATTTTCGATGGCGATCCGTCTGAGCTTGGGCCGATTGAAGCCGCGTTTCAAAATGCCGAAATGGGGCCTGCGCGGCAGCCTGTTTGCGGCCTTTGCCGTGATCGCGGGCATGGGCCTCGTGATCGCCGCCGGCGCCGGCTTCGTGTTCAACCATCTCGGCACCACCATGATGGATCTGAGCGGTCGCGACATCCCGCGCCTGTCCGCGAGCCTGCAGCTCTCCTCGCAGAGCGCGACGCTGGCAGCGCAAGGACCGGGCCTGCTCGCATCTCCAAGTGATGATGCGCTGAACGAGCGCACCAAGAACGTGGAGGACATCCAGCACCTCGCGATGGCCAAGCTCGGCGAGATCATCGAGCTCGGCGCCGACAAGCAGGTCGCCAGCGCGCTCGGCGAAACCGTCAAGAGCATCGATGAAGCCACCAAGAGCCTGGTGTCGGCGGCGAAGGAGCGTCTCGACACGATTGCGCTGCATAACAAGCAATATGAGGCGCTGCGCAAGGCGCAGCTCGCCTTCGTCGGCGCAGCCAACCCCGCAATGCTGGATACCCAGACACGGCTGAGCGCAATCCTGGCATCGACAAACGTGTCGGCAGACGACGCCATGGAGGCCGTCCGCTCCGTCGGTCAGATCAGCACGGTGCTTGCCAACGGAAATCTGATGGCCGCTGACATGATGGCCGCCTTGTCCGCCAACTCCAGCGATACGCTGGAGACGATCGAACACGAATTCAAGGCGGTCCGCGACCGCGTCAAGTGGAACCTGGAGGACCTGCCCGACACTCCCGCAACCACTGCGGTGAAGGTCGCAATGCAGAAATTGCAGACGTTCGGCGAGGGCAAGACCGGCGTGTTCAAGATTCGCCAGAAGGAGCTCGACGCCATCGACTACGGCCAGACCATCCTGGACGAGACCCGCAAGCTCAATGTCGGTCTCGGCATCAGCGTGCAGCAGCTCGTCGACGGCGTGCAGAAGGAGACCAATGCGTCGACCTTCCAGGCGCGCCAGGAGATCTCGCTCGCCACCACCGCAATGCTGGCCCTGGGCGGGCTCACCCTGATCGGCTCGGCGCTGTTCGTCTGGCTCTATGTCGGCCGCAACATCCTGCGCCGCATCCGTGAGCTTCAGCGCGCCATGCAGCTGCTCTCGGCCGGCGACCTCGACACCGAGATCGTCCGCTCCCGTCAGAACGACGAGATCGGCGCGATGAAGGAAACGCTGACGGTGTTCCGCGACAGCATGATCGAAGCCCGGGCGCTTGCGAGCGAGCAGGACAAGGATCGTGTCGTCAAGGCCGAGCGTGCCGCGCATATGGAGGCAAAGATCGCGGAGTTCGAGGGCGCGGTGCGCACCGCGCTCGACAATCTCGCGCAATCGGCCAATTCGATGCAGTCGACTGCGCAGAGCATGTCCAACACCGCGGATCAGTCCAGCGCGCTGGTGAACGCGGTCGCCTCCGCGGCGGAGGAGACCTCGGTCAACGTGCAGACCGTATCGTCAGGAACCGAGCAGCTGTCGTCCTCGATCGAGGAGATCAGCAAGCAGGTCGTGACCTCGGCCGCGATCGCCAAGAAGGCGGTTGACGAGGCCGGCGCCACCGACGCCACGGTGCAGAGCCTTGCCGACAGCGCAAGCCGCATCAGCGTCGTGGTCGACCTGATCCAGACGATTGCGTCGCAGACCAATCTGCTCGCGCTCAACGCCACCATCGAGGCGGCGCGCGCGGGCGAGGCAGGCCGCGGCTTTGCAGTGGTTGCCTCCGAAGTGAAGAGCCTCGCCAGCCAGACCGCGAAGGCGACGGAGGAGATCCGCACCCAGATCGCCAGCATGCAGCAGGTCACGACCTCCGCCGTCGGCGCCATCCAGGGCATCGGCCGGATCATCGGCGAGATCGACAACGTCACCACGACGATCGCGGCTGCGGTCGAGGAACAGGGCGCTGCGACCCGCGAGATCGCCCGCAACATCCAGCATGCAGCCGGCGGCACCAGCGAGGTCTCCAGCAACATCGTCGGTGTCTCCACGGCTTCAGCCGAGGCCGGCGCCGCGGCGACCGAGGTGCTGAATGCATCGGACGCCCTCCGCCGCGAAGCCGACATGCTGCGCGGAGAGATCGACGCGTTCCTCAACAACATGCGGGCGGCGTAAGGACGCCGTCCCTTAGCCCGGATCGAGCCCGTAATCCGGGCTACGGAAAACTGCGCGGAATGACCGCCATGCGGGCGGGCCGCGGGTTCTTTTTCGGCTGGCGCCCCGCCCGCGCTGGGTTTAAGCGGATAGCATGAACGCAAAAACCGACACCGTGCCGTCCTCCGCCGAGGCCCTGCGCTATCCCTGGGAACAGCATCCCGGCCCCGAAGAGGTCGTGGAAGTCAGGCCCGGCGTGTTGTGGGCGCGGCTGAAGCTGCCGTTCCGCCTCAACCACGTGAACATCTATCTGCTCGCCGACGGCGACGGCTATGCGATGGTCGATGCCGGCTTCGGCAACGAGGAGACGATCGAGGCCTGGACAAGACTGTTCGAAGGGCCGCTGAAGGGCGTCCACATCACCCGCCTCATCGTCACCCACTCGCACCCCGATCATGTCGGCCTTGCCGGGTGGATCGTCGAGCGGTTCAACTGTCCGCTGGTGATGTCGCAGGTCGAATATCTGCAATCGGTCTATCACCAGAACCGCGGCACCGAAGAGCGGCGCGAAGCGCAGCGGCTGTTCTTCCGCCGCCACGGCATGGACGAGTCGCTCACCGAAAAGCTGCTCGGCCGCGGCCAGGACTATCTCAAGCGCGTTTCGGTGCTGCCGCCTTCCTACCGCCGCATCTCGCATGGCGACGAGGTCGTGATCGGCTCGCGCCGCTTCAAGGTGATCACCGGCGGCGGGCATGCGCTCGACCAGGTGATGCTGTATTGCGCCGACGACAAGCTGTTCCTCTCCGCCGACCAGGTGCTGAGCAAGATCTCCCCGAACGTCAGCGTGTGGGCGGTCGAGCCCGACCAGAATTCGCTCGGCGAATATCTGGCGTCGCTTGCGAGCCTCACCACCACCCTGCCTTATGATCTGCTGGTGCTGCCCGGCCACGGCGTGCCGTTCTACGGACTGAAGACCCGCATCAAGCAGCTCGCCGACCACCACGAGGAGCGCTGCCGCCTGATCGCGGAAGCCTGCCACGAGGTGCCGCAAACCTCGCGCGCCCTGGTGCCTGTGGTGTTCAACAAGCACGTGCTGGACGAGCACCAGATGGGCTTTGCCGCCGGCGAGCTCGTCGCCCACGTCAACTACATGATTGTCGAGGGCCGGCTGACCGCCGAGACCAGGGACGGCGTGCTCCAGTTCAGGACGACGTGAGCGGCGTCACAGCCTCGCCCCACTTGCGGGGAGAGGCCGACGCGCGAATGCGCGGCGGGTGAGGGGGACTCTCCGCGAGTCCAATTCTCACCGTCCCCGTGCAGGCTCCCCCTCACCCCAACCCTCTCCCCGCAAGCGGGGCGAGGGAGCAGACGGATGCTGCAGAGCAGCATCAAAGGTCGCGCGGACTTGATCGGGATCAAGCTTCAAATCGCACGATAGGGCATTTTGCCCAAATGCCCGTCACGCCCAAATGTGGGATAGCGCATAGACACTAGAGTTGGAAAAGCTCTAAGTAGATGCGCCCTTTTGGTCAGTTCCGTCTCAGGTTGCACCGATGGATTACGCCGAGTTCTTCAGTTCCGCCCTCGATCGCCTCCACACCGAGCGGCGCTACCGCGTGTTCGCCGACCTCGAGCGTATCGCCGGCCGGTTCCCGCATGCGCTCTGGCACTCGCCCAAGGGCAAGCGCGACGTCGTGATCTGGTGCTCCAACGATTACCTCGGCATGGGCCAGCACCCGAAGGTGGTCGGCGCCATGGTCGAGACCGCAACCCGCGTCGGCACCGGTGCAGGCGGCACCCGCAACATCGCCGGCACGCATCATCCACTGGTGCAGCTCGAGGCCGAGCTCGCCGACCTCCACGGCAAGGAAGCCGCACTGCTGTTCACCTCGGGCTACGTCTCGAACCAGACCGGCATCGCCACCATCGCAAAGCTCATTCCGAACTGCCTGATCCTGTCGGACGAGCTCAACCACAATTCGATGATCGAGGGCATCCGGCAGTCCGGCTGCGAGCGGCAAGTGTTCCGCCACAACGATCTCGCCGACCTTGAAGCGCTCCTGAAGGCTGCCGGTCCGAACCAGCCGAAGCTGATCGCCTGCGAGAGCCTCTATTCGATGGACGGCGACGTCGCCCCGCTCGCAAAGATCTGCGACCTCGCCGAGAAGTACGCCGCGATGACCTATGTCGACGAGGTTCACGCCGTCGGCATGTACGGCCCGCGCGGCGGCGGCATTGCCGAGCGTGACGGCGTCATGCATCGCATCGACATCCTGGAAGGCACGCTGGCCAAGGCGTTCGGCTGCCTCGGCGGCTATATCGCGGCCAACGGCCAGATCATCGATGCGGTGCGCTCCTATGCCCCGGGCTTCATCTTCACCACCGCGCTGCCGCCGGCGATCTGCTCGGCCGCGACCGCCGCGATCAAGCATCTGAAGACTTCGAGCTGGGAGCGCGAGCGCCACCAGGATCGCGCCGCCCGCGTCAAGGCGATCCTCAATGCCGCCGGCCTGCCGGTGATGTCGAACGACACCCATATCGTGCCGCTGTTCATCGGCGATGCCGAGAAGTGCAAGCGGGCCTCGGATATGCTGCTCGAGGATCACGGCATCTACATCCAGCCGATCAACTATCCGACCGTCGCCAAGGGCACCGAGCGCCTGCGCATCACGCCCTCGCCCTATCATGACGACGGCCTGATCGATCAGCTCGCCGAAGCGCTGTTGCAGGTGTGGGACCGCCTGGATCTGCCGCTGCGCGAGAAGTCGATGGCGGCGGAGTAGGCTCGCTCCCCTTTGCCTCTCCCCGCTTGCGGGGAGAGGCCGGATCGCATCGCCAGATGCGATCCGGGTGAGGGGGAGTCTCCGCGAGTCCAACTCTGACCGTCCCCGCGGAGAGCCCCCCTCACCCCACCCTCTCCCCGCAAGCGGGGCGAGGGAGCGCAAGCAGCTCACCCCGCGACTTAACGACAACCTCAGTTCCCGCCGCCACCCGGCATTTCGCTGTCGCCTCTGGCTGCCCAACGCGCTAGATTTGCAGGGAAAATGAGAGCGGGCGCGGCCAGCGCCCTAGGAAGATCGGGCGCTACCGCGCCATGGGAGAAGCACGCTCGCCATGCTGCACGACTGGGGCGTGATCGCTGCCGCCTTCGGCTACATCGGCTTCCTGTTCCTGGTGGCGAGCCATGGCGACCGCCGCTCGCCGGCCGGCCGCGGCCGCGCGTCCGGGCTGATCTACCCGCTGTCGCTGGCGATCTACTGCACGTCCTGGACCTTCTTCGGCTCGGTCGGCTTTGCCACCCGCACCTCGACCGACTTCCTCGCGATCTATGTCGGCCCGATCCTGATGATCGGTCTCGGCGCCGGCGTGCTCCGCCGCGTGATCCAGCTTGCGAAGGCGCACAACATCACCTCGATTGCCGACTTCATCGGCGCGCGCTACGGCAAGAGCCAGGCGGTGGCGGCCACCGTGGCGCTGATCGCGATCATCGGCTCGGTGCCCTACATCGCCCTCCAGCTCAAGGCGGTCGCCTCCTCGCTCGAAGTCATCCTGAGCGAGGACCAGGCGTTCTCCCACATCCCGATCCTCGGCGACATGGCGCTGATGGTGACGCTGGCGATGGCAGCCTTCGCGGTGCTGTTCGGCACCCGGCAGACCGACGCCACCGAGCATCAGCACGGCCTGATGCTGGCGGTCGCGACCGAATCCATCATCAAGCTGGTCGCCTTCCTTGCCGCCGGCATCTTCGTCACTTTCTGGATGTTCTCGCCGCACGAATTGATCGAGCGCGCGATGAAGACGCCGGAGGCGGTGCGCGCCATCGACTATTCGCCGTCGATCGGCAACTTTCTCACGATGACATTGCTGTCGCTGTGCGCGATCATGCTGCTGCCGCGCCAGTTCCATGTCAGCGTGGTGGAGAATTCCTCGGATGCCGAGGTCAGCCGCGCCCGCTGGCTGTTCCCGCTCTATCTCGCCGCCATCAATGTGTTCGTGATCCCGATCGCGCTCGCCGGCCTCGTCACCTTCCCGTTCGGCGCAGTCGACCCTGATATGTACGTGCTGGCATTGCCGATGGAGGGCGGCGCGGGACTGCTCAGCGTCGCCGTCTTCGTCGGCGGCCTGTCGGCGGCGACCGCGATGGTGATCGTCGAATGCGTTGCGCTCTCCATCATGGTCTCCAACGATCTCGTGGTGCCGCTGGTGCTCAAGAGACGGCCCGACGGCCGTGCCGGCGCCACCGATTTCGGCGACTTCCTGCTGCGCTCACGGCGGCTTGCGATTTTCGCCATCATGGTGATGGCCTATTTCTACTACCGCGCGCTCGGCAACACCCAGCTCGCGGCGATCGGCCTGCTGTCCTTTGCCGCCATCGCACAACTCGCGCCCGCCTTCTTCGGCGGCCTGTTGTGGCGGCGCGCCACCGCGCGCGGCGCCATCGGCGGCATGATGGTCGGCTTCGCCCTATGGCTCTACACGCTGTTCGTACCGAGCTTCATGGATTCCTCGACCGCGGGCATTATGCTGCTCCAGCACGGCCCGTTCGGCATCGAGGCGCTGCGGCCGCAGGCGCTGTTCGGCGCCGACCTGCCGCCGCTGATGCATGGCGTGGTCTGGTCGCTCTCGCTCAACATCCTCACCTACGTGCTGCTGTCGCTGGCGCGGCAACCCTCGTCCATCGAGCTGGTGCAGGCCGACCTGTTCGTGCCCAACACGCTCGCGCCCATCGCCCCGAATTTCCGCCGCTGGCGCACCACCATCACGGTGCAGGACATCCAGACCACGGTCGCGCAATATCTCGGGCCCGATCGTGCCCGGCAATCGTTCGAGGCGTTCTCGGCACGGCGCAACATGCGGCTGGAATCCGGAGCACCAGCCGATTTCGAGCTGCTGCAACACGCCGAGCACCTGATCGCTTCCTCGATCGGGGCTGCATCCTCGCGCCTCGTGATGTCGCTGCTGCTGCGCAAGCGCACGGTCTCCGCGAAAGCCGCGCTGAAGCTGCTCGACGATTCCCATGCGGCACTGCATTTCAACCGCGAGATCCTGCAGACCGCGCTCAACCATGTGCGCCAGGGCATTGCGGTGTTCGACGCCGACTTGCAGCTGATCTGCTCCAACCGGCAGTTCGGCGATCTGCTCAACGTGCCGCCACATTTCATCCAGTTCGGCACGCCGCTCCGCGAGATCCTGGAGTTCATGGGCGTGAGCGACCCCGCCAATGAGGCTGACCGCGAGGCGATGATCGAGCAGCGGCTCGTGGCCTACACCACCGACAGCGAGCCCTATCTCGAACGCCTGCCGGAACGCCACATGGTGATCGAGGTGCTCACCAACCGCATGCCCGGCGGCGGCTTCGTCATCACCTTCACCGACGTCACGCCGACCTTCGAGGCGGCCGAAGCGCTGGAGCGCGCCAACGCGACGCTGGAGAAGCGCGTGCGCGACCGCACCGAGGAGCTGACGCGGCTGAACTCCGAGCTCGCGCTCGCCAAGAGCAGCGCGGAGGACGCCAGCATCTCCAAGACGCGCTTCCTCGCGGCCGCCAGCCACGACATTCTCCAGCCGCTGAACGCAGCCCGGCTCTATGTCACGAGCCTGGTCGAGCGCCAGCACAGTGGCGAGGAGACGCGGCTGGTCGAGAACATCGACGAATCGCTGCAAGCCATCGAGGAAATCCTCGGCGCGCTGCTCGATATCTCCAGGCTCGATGCCGGCGCGATGACGACCTCGATCTCGAGCTTCAAGATGGCCGATCTGATGCGCTCGCTGGAGATCGAGTTCGCACCGATCGCCCGCGCCAAGGGCCTCGATCTCACCTTCGTGCCCTGCTCGCTCCCGGTCGAGTCGGACCGGCTGCTGCTGCGGCGGCTGTTGCAGAACCTGATCTCGAACGCGATCAAGTACACTCCGCGAGGGCGCGTGCTGGTCGGTTGCCGCCGCCACGGCCCCTCGCTCAAGATCTGCGTCTACGACACCGGCGTCGGCATCCCCACGGTCAAGCGCGGCGAGATCTTCAAGGAATTCCACCGTCTCGAGCAAGGCGCGCGGATCGCGCGCGGGCTGGGGCTGGGTCTCTCGATCGTCGAGCGGCTGGCGCGCGTGCTCAACCACGGCATCGCCATCGATGCCAATACGAGCGGCGGCTCCTTGTTCTCCGTGACGGTGCCGACGGCGAAGGCCGTGACGCTCACCGCGGCGGTGACCAGCGCAACGCCGCTGGCGCGCACGCCAATCGCAGGCGCGCTGATCGTCTGCATCGAGAACGACGCCGCGATCCTCGACGGCATGCGGACTCTGTTGAAGGCTTGGGGCGCGGAGGTGATCGCGGTCGCCGATCCCGAAGGCGCGATCGCCGCGATCGAAGCGGCCGGCCGGCGCGTCACCGGCCTGCTCGTCGACTATCACCTCGACCGCGGCAATGGCGTCGCCGCGATCCGCGACATCCGCCGCCGGTTCGGCGACACCATCCCCGCGATCCTGATCACCGCCGATCGCAGCCCTGCCGTGCAGATGGCCGCACGCGACGAGAAGATCGCCGTGCTGAACAAGCCGGTGAAGCCGGCCTCGCTGCGTGCCTTGCTCGGGCAATGGCGGACGCAGCAGATGGTGGCCGCGGAGTAAAATCCGGGGTCAGCAGTCGGTCGATCCGCTGAGCCCGCGCGACGTCTCGAGCTCAAGCTGGGATTGGTGTCGAATGAGCGCTCAGGCACCACCGTCGGCATCGATGACGGCCTTGGCAAAGGCTTGCGGTGCTTCCTGCGGCAAATTGTGACCGATGCCGCCGGTGATCAGGCGATAATCGTAGCGGCCGGAGAATCTCTTGGCGTAAGCGCTGGGATCGGGGTGCGGCGCGCCGTTGGCTTCGCCCTCCATCGTGATCGTCGGCACGTTGATAACAGGAGTTGCCGCAAGCTTCTTTTCGATCTCCTCGTACTTCGCCTCGCCCTTGGCGAGGCCGAGCCGCCAGCGGTAATTGTGGATCGTGATCGCGACGTGATCCTTGTTCTCGAAGGCCTTCGCACTGCGATCGAAGATGGCGTCGTCGAATTTCCACTGCGGCGAGGCCAGCTTCCAGATCAGCTTTGCGAAATCATGCGTGTGCTTCTCGTAGCCGGCGCGGCCGCGCTCGGTCGCGAAATAGAACTGATACCACCATTGCAGCTCGGCCGCAGGCGGCAGCGGCGCGTTGCCGGCAGCCTGGCTCGAGATCAGATAACCGCTGACCGAGACCAGCGCGCGACAGCGCTCCGGCCACAGCGCCGCAATGATATCGGCGGTGCGCGCGCCCCAGTCGAAGCCGGCAACGACCGCCTTCTTGATGTCGAGCGCATCCATCAATGCGATGATGTCGACGGCGAGCGCGGCCGGCTCGCCGTTGCGCAGCGTCTGGGCGGAGAGAAAATGCGTCGAGCCATAGCCGCGCAAATAGGGGATGATGACGCGATAGCCGGCCTGCGCCAGGATCGGCGCGACATCGACGAAGCTGTGAATGTCGTAAGGCCAGCCGTGGAGCAGGATCGCCACCGGGCCGGTCGCGGGACCGGCTTCGGCGTAGCCGACATTGAGGACGCCGGAATTGATCTGCTTGATCGTGCCGAAAGATGCGCCGGTTGCGGACGATGGCGGCGTCTCGGTTTCGGCGCGTGCAAGGTCGATCACACCGAGGCCGATAGCAACGGTCCCGGCGGCGACGCCGAGGAACTGGCGGCGATGCTGGTCGATAATCTGTGTCATGATCTCTTGCCTCGTTGATGGTGTCCGAATCGTCAGATCAGGTCGACGACGACGTCGGTGTCCGGGCCGTGTGGAGCGGTTTTTCCGTTTGGCTCTTGAGCGTCTCCTTGCCGTCACGCAACTGACTATCAGGGGCCAGCGCAGCGAGGCAATCCAGATTTCCTCCGCGGCGGCGGACTGGATTGCTTCGCTGCGCTCGCAATGACGGAGCAAAGGGTGAGGCCATCGCTCTCCAACTCACATCTCAAACAGCAGATACGTCTCAAACAGCAGATACGCCTTCGCCTTCTCGCGGCGCAATCCGCCCGAGTTTTGCTTCCGCTTCTCGCCCTTCAAACAAGGGGCGCAGGGAAGGCCGGGTGCTGACCTCGCACCCACGGTCCGCTGTGCGCGGGTAGCGCAAAAAGAATTGCACAGCGGCATACAGGTGAAGCCGAACACACGACCTTCCCTGCGCAGTGGTTGGACGGCTTATGCCGTGCTCTCCCGGGAGCCGAGTTCCTTCTGGCCTCCCTTCGCCCGACGGAATTCGCCGACACCGCGCCGGTTGACGCCAATGCCGCCTCCGCAAGACTTGACCGTAGCGACGACGGTCAGGACCACACGGTTTTGCCGTACGCAAGCAATCCTGCTTCGGCCCAAGAGTGCCTGGCAGGACAAAGCGCCGTTCGTTCACGCGGCTTGCAAGCAGCTCACGGGGCTCGGCTCAATCCACTGCCCCACCCTGCCACCCACATCCGCGACGGCACCGCTCAGCGTCCACCGCAGCCCGATCCGCGGCTCGTGACGACGTACGACCGCCCCTTTTCGCCGGATCAGGATGGGCGACACATACGACAAATTCAAATTTCGGTAAAGTAGAATATTTTGGTGCGCAGCGATTGACCCAGCGATAGGGTATTTTGCCCGTCGGGCAGCGCAAGCGCTGGTAGCAAAGCCTACCCCGTCGGCGTGCCCTGCTTCCACTGGCCGCCGGCGATCCGGGCGGCGGCGATCACTGCCTGGGTCCGGCTCTCGACCCCGAGCTTTTGCAGGATGGCCGAGACATGCGCCTTGATGGTCGCCTCGGAGACGCCGAGCTCGTAGGCGATCTGCTTGTTGAGCAATCCCTCCGACAGCATCATCAGGACCCGCACCTGCTGCGGCGTCAGCGTCACCAGGCGGTCGCGCAGGCGCGTCATGTCGGGGTCGGCGGCGGCCGTCAGGTCGGTATCGGCGGGAACCCAGACGTCGCCTTCCATGACCTTGCGGATGGCATCGCGCAGCGTCTCGACGCCGAATCGCTTCGGGATGAAGCCGGAGGCGCCGAAATCGAGCGAACGCCGGATCGTGGCGCTGTCGTCGGAGGCCGAGACGATCACCACCGGGATCGCCGGATATTGCGCGCGCAGATAGATCAGGCCGGAGAAGCCGGAGATGCCTGGCATCGAGAGGTCGAGCAGGACCAGGTCGACGTCGGAGGTCTGCTCCAGAAGCTTGGTCAGATCCTCGAACGACCCGGCCTCGTCGATCTTCGCCGTGCTCAGGACACTGGCCACCGCCTGCCGCAGCGCATCGCGGAACAGCGGATGGTCATCGGCAATGACGAGATGGGTGGAGGGAGCGCTCATCGATCTCTTGCTGTCGTTCACAACCGGGCCAGTAGTCCGGACCGGCGCAATGGTCAATTCTTCCCCGGCCGGCCGTGGCATGCAAGGGCACATTATTCCTTTGCGGAAAAGGGGTTAATCCGCAGCCGTGCGCCGCGCCGCGGCACTTTACTTCCACACCGTCAGTTGCGCGTCAGTGCGCAAGGCCAAAAGTCGTATTGGGGCGGGTTTCACACCGATGTTACCTTGGAGGCAAGACCCAGGTTGATCCGGCATGCCCGGACAGCCGGGACGCGAGGAAACGAAATTCGGGGAGCGCATTCACGATGTCCACACTGGCTGCAACGTCGGCACGGTCGACCGGCATGACGAAGGATGAGAGGTTCGTCATCCTCGCATCGTCGCTCGGCACCGTCTTCGAATGGTACGACTTCTATCTCTATGGATCGCTGGCCAGCATCATCGGCACGCAGTTCTTCACCATCGCCGGCGCCGACGGCAAGCCGATGTTCGACCAGGCCACGCGCGACATCTTCGCGCTGCTGGCCTTTGCGGCAGGCTTCCTGGTCCGTCCGTTCGGCGCGATCGTGTTCGGCCGCGTCGGCGACATCGTCGGCCGCAAATACACCTTCCTCGTCACCATCCTGATCATGGGTCTGTCGACCTTCATCGTCGGCCTGCTGCCGGGTGCCGCCCAGATCGGCATCGCGGCCCCGATCATTCTGATCGGTCTGCGCCTGCTGCAGGGTCTCGCGCTCGGTGGTGAATATGGCGGTGCAGCGACCTACGTCGCCGAGCATGCGCCGCAGGGCAAGCGCGGCTACTACACCTCGTTCATCCAGACCACCGCGACGCTCGGCCTGTTCCTGTCGCTGCTGGTGATCCTGTTCACCCGCTCCGCGACCGGCGAGGCTGCCTTTGCCGGCGCACCCGGCTCCTATTGGGGCGGCTGGCGCATTCCGTTCCTGGTATCGGTCGCGTTGCTCGGCATCTCGGTCTGGATCCGTCTGCGCCTGAACGAATCACCGGTGTTCCAGCGCATGAAGGACGAGGGCAAGGGCTCCAAGGCGCCGCTGACCGAAGCCTTCGCCACCTGGAGCAACGCCAAGATCGTGATCCTGGCACTGTTCGGCCTGACCATGGGCCAGGCGGTGATCTGGTACACGGGCCAGTTCTACGCGCTGTTCTTCCTGCAATCGATCCTGAAGGTCGACGGCTATACCGCCAACCTCCTGATCGCCTGGTCGCTGCTGCTCGGCACCGGCTTCTTCCTGGTGTTCGGCGCGCTGTCCGACCGGATCGGCCGCAAGCCGATCATCCTGGCGGGCTGCCTGATCGGCGCACTGACCCTGTTCCCGATCTTCAAGATGATCTCGACCAACGCCAATCCGGCGCTGGAAAAGGCCTATGAGACGGTCAAGGTGCAGGTGGTGGCGGATCCCGCAGGCTGCGGCGATCTGTTCAACCCGGTTGGCACCCGCGTCTTCACGGCGCCTTGCGACACGGCCCGCGCCTTCCTTGCCCTCTCGTCGGTCAAGTACACGACCGTTCCGGGACCGGCGGGCGCGGTGAAGATCCTCGTCAACGACAAGGAAGTGCCCTACACGGACGCCAAGACGTCGAACCCCGCGATCACCGCGGCGACGCAGGCTGCGGGTTACCCGAAGCCGGGTGACGCGGGCATCGTCAAGATGTCGAATCCGTTCGACATCTTCCGCCCGCAGGTGTCGGCCCTTATCGGACTGCTGTTCATCCTCGTGATCTACGTCACGATGGTGTATGGCCCGATCGCGGCAATGCTGGTCGAACTGTTCCCGACCCGCATCCGCTACACCTCGATGTCGCTGCCCTATCACATCGGCAACGGCTGGTTTGGCGGCCTCTTGCCGGCGACCGCCTTCGCGATCACCGCGTCGACCGGCGATATCTACTCCGGTCTGTGGTACCCGGTCGGCTTCGCGTTGATCACGGCCGTGGTCGGCTTCTTCTTCGTCCCCGAGACGAAGGATGTCGACATCACCAAGATATAGTCGGATCGCACGACGCTGACGAAACAGCCGGCCGCGGAGCGATCCGCGGCCGGTTTTCTTTTAAGCACTTACTGATTGCCGCCGATGAATTGCAGCACGATTTCGCGGCGATGCGGGCGCGCGCGGTGCTCGACCAGATAGATCGCCTGCCAGGTGCCGAGCGCGAGCTTGCCGTTGAGGACGGGGATCTGAAGCGACGTCTGCGTCAGCATGGTCTTGACGTGCGCAGGCATGTCGTCGGGTCCTTCGGTATCATGAGTCCAGGGCACGTTTTCAGGCGCGAGCCGCGAGAGCGCGGTGGTGAGATCAACGAGCACCGAGGGATCGGCGTTTTCCTGGATCGTCAGCGAGGCTGAGGTGTGACGGATGAACAGCGTCAGCGCGCCGTCGTGGGCGCGCGCCTCAGTGACGAATTTCGCGACCTCGCTGGTGAGATCGGTGAAGCCGCGACCCGGCGTCTGCACGGCGAGCAATGACGATACGATCGTGCTGGCTTGCACTGACGATGGCGCCGAGCGCGTGACGGATTTGGCTGATGACATGACAGATCTCTCAACTCGAAAGCTGCGGTAGGGTGGGCAAAGCGAAGCGTGCCCACCAATCCGCACAACGTTTCAAGATGGTGGGCACGGCGCTTTGCGCCTTTGCCCACCCTATGGCACCGCATCGTGCGTCAAATCTTCCCCGACACGTCCTTCTGCACGCGATTGGCCATATCGATCAGCCGGCGCCACGCCTTTTCCAGGAACGACATCGCGCGGTCGAGGTCCTGGTCGCTCGGCAGCGGGATCTCAAGCTTGCGGTCGCCCTCGGCGACCTTCGGCTCGCCCTTCTTCAGGGAATCGGATTTCGGCAAGGCCTCGTCGATCTTGCCGGAGACGGTCGGACCGGCGGCGAGGCGCCCCTTCAGCGTCTCGACCTCGGCCTGGAGCCGGCCGATCTCGGCATCGAGCGCGGAGCGCTCGTCGGGCACGGCGTAACAGGCCCAGCCGGCGCCATTCCTGCTGCAGGTCGAGACCGTGCCGGTGCGGGTGTCGAGCCGCAGCACGCCCTCGGGGATCGGCGTCATGCTGTAGCGGCCGTTTTCGCCGTCCGGTGCGGATTGCGCGGCAACCAGGCCGCCGCTGGCCGTCGCCACCGCAACGATCGCCAAGGCACACCATGATGTTGTGGATGACTTCGCCGGTCTCATCGCGCTCTCCGCCACGCCGCGCAGGTGGCACATCCTCGAATTCTACACCCGGGCGGGCGACGGCGCACCGCCTGCCCGCTCGAATCCGCTGCCGAAAACCGCATCCGCGAAATCAACGATGGCGGCGCCCCCTTTGATCCCGACAGCCGCGACGAAATGTCAGTCATATCGGTGGATCGCGCGGAGAGCTGCTGCGGTGCGGCGTCACGCTGTGCGCAGCGCTGACGTGCAGGGAAATATCGCCAGATAAATCAAATAGATAAGTGAAGACGACGCGATCGTGACTTGGCTTGACTTGATTATGAGCGGTCAGTATGGTCCGCGCGGCTTTTGAGGGTGGCGGGCGTAATTTCCATTCAACCGCAGCGTTTCTGGTCTTCGTGGCATGGCTCAAGACACGGGACACGACGGGAATGGAGATCGCGATAGATCGCCCGAGGAAGCTGCGCTTTCCGAACGGCTCGGAAGTCTTGATAAGCGGTTGTCCGAACTTCGCGACCGCCACGTCAAGACCGAGCAACCCGCAGGTGACGGTGGAGACGGAGCGGCCAGAGCCTCGGCGATGGCGCTTGGTTTCCGGTTATCCTCCGAGTTGATCGCCGGGGTCATCGTCGGAGCGGGGATTGGCTGGGGTTTCGACCGCTTGCTGTCGACGTCGCCTTTCGGATTTATCGTGTTCACGCTGCTGGGCTTCGTGGCCGGCGTGGTGAATGTGGTGAGAACGGCGGGCGCGGGTCAGAACAGGCGCGGTGGTTCTTGAAGCCGATCCGAGCAGGAGAGGAATTTTCGCGCCGGCTTCGCCGGTGCGGGCCGGCCCGGCCGGCAGACCGAGACACGCCGGCTAGCCCGGCAGACCAAGAGATGCCGCGCCGATGAAAATCGATCCGATCCACCAGTTCAACATCGAGCCTCTCTTCACGATCGGCCATATCGGCAATCAAACGATCGCCTTCACCAATTCATCGCTCTACATGCTGGTGGCAGTGGCGATCATCTCGCTCCTGATGCTTGCCAGCGGCACGCAGCTGGTTCCCGGGCGCCTCCAGTCGGTCGCCGAAATCTCCTACGAGTTCGTCGCCTCGACCATCCGTTCGACCGCCGGCTCGGAAGGCATGAAGTTCTTCCCGCTGATCTTCTCGCTGTTCATGTTCATCTGCGTCTCGAACCTGATCGGCATCATTCCCTACACCTTCACGATCTCGAGCCATCTGATCGTGACGGCAGCGCTTGCGCTCCTGGTCTTCTTCACGGTCCTGATCTACGGCGTCGCCAAGAACGGCCTGAAATTCTTCTCGATCTTCGTGCCTCACGGTGTCCCCGGCTACATCCTGCCGCTGGTGATGTTCATCGAGATCCTGTCGTTCTTCCTGCGGCCGGTCTCCCACAGCGTCCGTCTGTTCGCCAACATGCTGGCCGGCCACATCGCGCTGAAGGTGTTCGCGGGCTTCGTTGCCATGCTCGGCTTCTCGCTCGGCGCGCTGGGCTGGTTCGGCGGCGTGCTGCCGCTGGCGCTCACGGTCGCACTGTATGCTCTCGAGATCCTGGTCGCGTTCCTGCAAGCCTATGTGTTTGCGATCCTGACCTGCATCTACCTCAACGACGCCATTCATCCGGGACACTAAGCGGTCCGGGGAATTTCCACCCAAAACCCAATCTTTCCTCCAAGGAGTCAAAAATGGATCCGGCAGCAGCAAAACTTATCGGCGCGGGCATCGCATGCATCGGCATGGGCGGCGCAGGCGTCGGCGTGGGCGTGATCTTCGGCAACTACCTCGCCGCAGCCGTTCGCAACCCGTCGGCTGCTCAGGGCCAGTTCGGCAACCTGATCTTCGGCTTCGCCGTGACCGAAGCGCTCGGCATTTTCTCGCTGCTGATCGCACTGCTGCTGCTGTTCGTTCCGCTCTGAGGACGAATTTTCGCGCCGCTTCAACCGAAGCGGCGCGCATGACAGCAACAGGAGAACTCCATGGCTGAGAGTCATGGCGGGGCGAAAAGTCCGGCGGCGGGCGCCCACACCGAGACCGAAGGCGGTCACGGTGGCGGTTTTCCGCCGTTCGAGAGCAGCACCTATGCTTCGCAGCTGGTGTCGCTCGCGATCTTCTTCGTCGTGCTTTACGTGGTCGTGTCCAAGCTCGCTCTGCCGAAGGTCGGCGGTGCGATCGAAGCGCGTCAGAACAAGATCGAGGGTGACCTCACCGAGGCGCAGAAGCTGAAGGATCAGTCCGAGGCGGCGCTGAAGGCCTATGAAGGCGAGCTCGCTTCGGCGCGTTCGCGGGCGCAGGCGATCGGCAACGAGTCCCGCGACAAGGCGAATGCGCAGGCGGACGCCGAGCGCAAGGCCCTGGAAGAGCAGCTGGCGACCAAGCTCGCCGAGGCGGAGAAGACCATCGCCTCGACCCGCGCGACCGCCATGACCAACGTCCGCGGCATCGCGGCCGATGCGGCAGGCACCATCGTGCAGCAGCTCACCGGCGTCGTTCCGGATGCGGCGTCGATCAGCGCCGCCGTTGATGCGTCCTTGAAGGGTTAGTCGATATGTTCTTCGATCCTGAAACCTGGGTCGCCGTCGCTTTCGTGATCCTGATGATCGTGTTCGGCTATCTCGGGGTCTTCCAGAAGGCGATGGCTGCGCTCGACCATCGCGCCGATCGCATCAAGGCCGAGCTCGACGACGCGACGCGCCTCAAGCAGGAAGCAGCCAAGGTGCTCGCCGACTACAAGGCGCGCACCGCCTCGGCCGAACGCGAGGCCGCCGACATCATCGCCAACGCGAAGTCCGAGGCCGAGCGCATCGCAACCGAGGCCAAGGCAAAGGTGGAAGACTTCGTCGCCCGCCGTACCAAGACCGCGGAGAGCAAGATCGCGCTCGCCGAGGCCCAGGCGGTGGCCGATGTTCGCGCCGCAGCCGCGGAGGCCGCGGTGCAAGCCGCTTCCACGATCCTGTCGCAGTCGGTCAAGGGCAAGGTCGCCGACGATCTGCTCGCCAAGGGCATCACCGAGGTTCGCCAGAAGCTGAACTGAGGGCAAGGGCCTCACAAATTAGAAAGCCGGCGCTGAGCGCCGGCTTTTTTGTTGGGCAAGGTTGTATCCACGAATGAGCTGTCATCGCCCGATTTAGTCGGGCGATCCAGCACTCCGAGACGGTTGTGATCGATCGATAGGCCGCAGTGTACTGGATGCCCCGCCTTCGCGGGGCATGACGGCTGAAACTGTCTCGCGACTTACTTCTTCTTCCCGCGCGCTCTCGGCTCGGGTGCGAGCGCCTGCGGGTCGAAGCCGACATAGAAGATGTAGGAATCGGCGACTGCGGCTGAAGGCACCGGATAGGACAGGTCCTCGGCGACGAAGGTGAAGGGCACGCTGCCGCCCTCCGACATCTCGACCGTGGTCCGGTAGGCCTTCGAGGCGATCACCTTCTCGCCGACGCCGCCCTGCACCACGGCGACGCGGAGCGGCACCTCGACGCTATTCGGCGCGCCCGCGGGGCCGGCGATGACGCGGCCCTGGATGCCGATACGCGCGGTGATCTCACTTCCGTTGCGGACGCATTCGCGCGCCATCTTGGTGATCGAGGCCTGGAAGCGCACATCGTTGCCGACGGCCGGCTTGCCTGTCGCCCCGACCCCGTAGGTGGACGCTCCCGCGCGCACCGTGATCTGCGGGCAATCGATGTCGTCATCGGCCGCCGGCTGGCCCGGCGCGGGCGCCGGCTTGGGCTGAGCGGGCTCGTCGGATTTGCCGCCGAACAGGCTTTTGAAACGGTCGGTCAGCGACTGCGCCGCGACCGGCGACACGGACGCGAATGACACCGACAGCGCCAGCGCGATCACCGGACCCCGCCGCAGCGCATTCCGCAATGATCGAAGCTCTTTCATGAACGGCAGTACTCCATAACAATGTTCCGGCAACAACATCCCGGCCGATCGGCCGGCCAGCGGGTTATATCGTCAAAATCGGCGATCCCAAGGCGAGAAGACAAGGCGAGAAAACACGGCAGGAAAAAAGGTGATCCCGGCGCGCGAGCAAGCGCGGCTCAGCGGCGGAAATCCTCGTGCAGCAGGCCGAACAGGAGATGGTCCTGCCAGACCCCGTTGATGCAGAGATACCGGCGTGCCAGTCCCTCGCGCGAGAAGCCGCACTTCTCCAGCACCCGGATCGACGGCGCATTGGTGGGGATGCAGGCGGCCTCGACCCGGTGCAGATTAAGCTCGCCAAACAGGGTCGGCAGCAGCACCCGCAGCGCCGCGGTCATGTAGCCGCGATGGGTGTGGGGCTGGCCGACCCAGTAGCCGATGGTGCCGGCCTGAACGATGCCGCGCCGGACATTGGCGAGCGTGATGCCGCCGACCATGGCGCCGTCGAGCTCGCGGAAGATCAGAAAGGGATAGGAGCGGTCCGCGGCGATATCCTCGGAATAGCGGCGCAGGCGGCGGCGGAAGCCGGACCGGGTCAGGTCGTCCGACGGCCAGATCGGCTCCCACGGCGTCAAATAATCACGGCTGGTCTCGCGCAGATGCGCCCACTGCAGGAAATCCGACATCTGCGGCGCCCGCAGCAACAGCCCGTTGCCGCGGGGGGCGAGAGCAGCAGGTCCACTGGATGGCAGGCGAAAGAGGGCCATGGTGATGCTTCCCGGGGCGCGGGGCGCTGGTTGTGCGGCTCCTAGTGCAGCCGCGCCTTGGCGCGCGCCTTTGTCAATCCTTCCGCAAAAGACACCGCCGTGTCCAGACCCCTGCCGCTGCCCAATGCCACCACCGCAGGGCGGCTGCGCGAAAGCAGTGCACGCGCCGCATCGCGGGTCGATTCGACACTGACGGCATCGATCCGGGCCACCAGCTCCTGCACCGTCTGCGGCCGGCCATAGGCCAGCACGTGCCGGGCGAGCTGCTCGGCGCGCGACGAGCAGCTCTCCAGCGCCATTAGAAGGCCCGCCTTCATCTGCGCCTTGGCGCGGGCGATCTCGGCCTCGGTCAGGGTCTCGACCGAATCATTCATGATGTCGACCACGACCTCCATCATCTCCGGCGCGTCGGCGGGATCGGTGCCGGTGTAGAGGCCGAAGAAACCGGTGTCGGTATAGGGCGCGTGGAACGAGTAGATTGAGTAGCAGAGGCCGCGTTTTTCGCGCACCTCCTGGAACAGCCGCGACGACATTCCGCCGCCGAGGATGTTGGTGAAGACCTGGAGCGAGAACAGCGACAAATCCGTCTGCGGCACGCCTTCCAGCGCCAGCGTCAGATGCGCCTGCTCGAGCTCGCGATGCACGACCTTGGCGCCGCCCTTGCCGAACTGAGCTGCCTGCGGCTTCGGCCCCGGCGCCGCGTCAAAGCTCGCAAAGCGCCTCTCGGCCTCGGCGACGACCTGGTTGTGATCGACGGCGCCGGCGGCCGCCACCACCATGTCGGGCCCGCGGTAATGCGTCGAGAGATAGTCGCGCAGCGAGTCGCGGTTGAAGGCGCGCAGGGTCTTGGCGGTGCCGAGCAGCGAGCGGCCCATCGGCTGGTCGGGATAGCAGAGCTCGTTGAGATGCTCGAACACGACGTCGTCGGGCGTGTCCTGGGCCGCGCCGATCTCCTGCACGATGACGTTCTTCTCGCGCTCGAGCTCTTCGGGCTCGAAGGCGGGGTTGGCCAGAATGTCGGCAAGCACGTCGAGCGCGAGCGGCACGTCGGCCTTCATCACCCGGGCATAATAGGACGTGGTCTCGGTCGAGGTGCCGGCATTGAGGTCGCCGCCGACCGCCTCGATCTCCTCGACGATCTCACGCGAGGAGCGCCCCGTCGTACCCTTGAACGCCATGTGCTCGAGCAGATGCGAGATGCCGTGCTCGTTCGGCTTCTCGTCGCGGCCGCCAACGCCGGCCCAGACGCCGAGCGCGGCGGTCTCGAGATGGGGCATGTTGTCGGTGACGACGGTCAGGCCGGAGGCAAGCTTGGAGATCTCGACGCTCATCCGGCAACTCCCTGTTTTGCGGCACGGCTGACCGACAGCACGAACCGCTCGACCTCGGCCTGATCGTTCTTCATGACCTTCATATGTTCGGATCTGGTCATGAGACCGTCGAGCCAGGCCGGCAGTTGCGGCCGCTGGCCGCAGGCCGCATCCACGGCATCAGGGAATTTGGCCGGATGCGCGGTCGAGAGCACGATGTTAGGCACGGTCGTGTCGGTGGTGTCGCGATCGGCGACCGCGAGCGCCACGGCCGTATGGGGATCGACGAGCTCGCCGGCCTCGCGCCAGGCGGCGCGGATCGCAGCCGCGGTTTCGGTCTCGTCGGCGCGGCCGGCGTCGAATTCTTCGCGGATCGCGGCGAGCGTGGCGTCGGGCAGAACGAAGCGGCCCGATTGCTTCAGCGAATCCATCAGCCGGCGCACGCCGGCCGCATCGCGCTTGCCGGCTTCGAACAGCAGCCGCTCGAAATTCGACGAGATCTGGATGTCCATCGACGGCGAGGCGGTGGCGTGCACCTCGCGCACCTCGTAGATGCCGGTCTTGAGCGTGCGGGCGAGGATGTCATTGACGTTGGCGGCGATGCGGAGGGTTCGCACGGGAAGACCCATGCGCTTGGCGACGTAGCCTGCAAAAATATCGCCGAAATTGCCGGTCGGCACCATGAAATCCACCGCGCGCGCCGGTGCGCCGGCGGCGACTGCGGAGGTGAAATAATAGACCACCTGCGCGACGATGCGGGCCCAGTTGATGGAATTGACGCCGGACAGCGAGGTCGCGTCGCGGAAGCGGTGGTTGTTGAACATCCCCTTCACGAGCGCCTGGCAGTCGTCGAAATTGCCCTCGATGGCAAGCGCCTGGACATTGGCGGCACCCGTCGTCGTCATCATGCGCTGCTGCACCTCGGAGATGCGCTTGTGCGGGAACAGCACGATGAGATCGACATTCTCCAGACCCGCGAAGGCCTCGACCGCGGCGCCGCCGGTGTCGCCGGAGGTCGCGACCACGATGGTGGTGCGCTGGCCGCGCTTGGCCAGCACATGGTCCATCAGCCGCGAGATCAGCTGCATCGCCACGTCCTTGAAGGCGAGCGTCGGACCGTGGAACAGCTCCAGCACGAATTGATGCGGCGACATCTGGCGCAGCGGCACCACGGCCGGATGACGGAAGGTGGCATAGGCCTCGTTCGCCATGCGGCCGAGCTCGGCGTCGGAAATCTCACCGCCGACGAAGGGACGGATGACGTCGACCGCGACCTCCCAGTAGGGGCGGCCGAAGAAGCCGGCGATGGTCTCGACCGAGAGCTGCGGCCAGGTCGCCGGCACATACAGGCCGCCGTCGCGGGCAAGCCCCGTCAGCATCACGTCGCAGAAGCCAAGCTCAGGGGCCTCGCCCCGGGTCGAGATATAACGAGTCAAACTGCCCTCCAAAGGCCGGCCCGACCTGAATCCGGGGCCTTAAGCCTTTGATTTCACGATGTTCCTAGTTCACAGCCAGAGGCTTTGCGGCACCATAGAATGTTTTGCAGGGTCGCACCATGCCCAACGGAAAAGGGCTGCGGCGATGCCGCAGCCCTCTCTTGGAAGGTCTGTCGTTGATGTGTGCAGACCCGGTTTTCCGCGTTGGGACGCCTGCCCCGAAAATCGTTCGTTCGAGCTATCGTCACCTGTCACGTAATCGTCAAGGAGAAAAACGGCGCGCAACGCCGAATGTTCCAGTTTTTCCCGATATGCCGCGGCGAACCGACGATCAGACTGCCTGACGTCCGGGCTCTGTTGCCGCTTTTTCCCGAATCGATGCGCCGGATCAGGAACGAACGCCTCGCCGGTCCATTGTGTCGGCGGATGGTATCAGCCGTCGTCCACGCATTGCCCGGACGCGCGGCGGCGCCGATCCGCCGGCCGAGCCGGCTGCATCCTGGAGCAGCCGGTTCGGCCCCTGACGGTGTCAGTTCATCCCGATTTCCACCGCGATCCGGATCAGGTCCGAGTGGTTCTTGGCCCCTAGCTTCTGCTTAAGCAGGGACGTGGTGTTGGCGACGGTCTTGTAGGAGATGCCGAGCGCCTCGGCGACCTCGACGATCTTGTTGCCGCGCCCGAGCAGGCGGAGAATCTCGAGCTCCCGCGGCGTCATCTGCGAGGCCGGATTGGCCTTGATCGCGGCACCGGAGAACGTCACGGCCTCCGCCAGCTGTGGCGAGATGAAGTTGTCGCCTGCGACCACCTTGCGCACGGCCTTGAGCAGGATCCGGGGATCGTCACCCTTGGAGACATAGCCCTGCGCCCCCAGCTCCACCGCGCGCACCACGAAGGCCGGATCATCGTTCATGCTGAACATGATGATCTTGGCGTCAGGATCGTCCTTGCGGATCCGGCGCATCAGCTCGAAGCCCGAGACGTCAGGCAGGCTGATATCGATCACGGTCACGTCGGGCCGCTTGCTGACATAGGCGCGATGGCCTGATTTCGCGTCGGTCGCCTCGTCGATTCGGATCGAATGGTCGGAGGCGAAAAGGGTGCGGCAACCGGACAGCACCACGGGATGGTCGTCGACAATCAGGACCTTGGTCGCCGGCTTGGCGGTATCTTGCATCGCGCGCTCTCTTGTTTTCTGGACTCATAGACCGGCGGGAACAAATGGAAAGAGAAAATCCCGCCAATGCGCGTTAGAATTGACCTAATGTGGCACCGACTTTCGTTCAGGACCCAGCTGTTTCTGCCTCTCGGCATGAGCTTTGTTGCCGCGCTGGCGATGGGCGGCGTGCTGCTCCAGACCTTCGCGGCCGGCCAATTGGCGGACGAGAATGAGCCTGGTCGACGCTCGACCCAGGCCGTCGCTGTCGCGCTCAACAGCACCCTGAGCGTGTCAGACAATCCGCGGAAGATGCTCGACGCATTTGTCAGTTCTTTGGGCACCGCCTCTGATATCCAATTCCGACCGGTGGAAGCGGGTGCCTCGCCTCCCGTGCGGAACGGCCTGCAGGATGTGCATGGCGTTCCGCAATGGTTTGTGGACCTGATTGCCATCCCCGACATAGACGCGGCGTCCCCCGTCATCATCGACGGCAGGCACATCGGCGATATTGTGTTCATGCCCGACCTGTCGGCCGACCTGTTTGAGAAATGGATCGGCTTTCTGGCACTGACGAGTCTCGTCGCAGTGCTGATGGTGCTGACCGGAACGATCGCCCATCTTTTTGCAGGATCCGCGCTACGGCCCCTGCAAAATCTCGGCGCAGGTCTGACCCGTATCCGGAGCGGCGATTATGCTACGCCGATTCCGGTCTCAGGCCCGCCGGAAATCCGGCAGAGCTGCGAGGAAGCCAATGCGCTTGCCGCAACGCTCGCGCAATTGAGCCAGGACAATCGCGACCTGTTGCACCGCTTGGTGTCGCTCCAGGACAACGAGCGGCGCGATCTCGCTCGCGAGCTGCATGACGAGCTCGGCCCGCTGCTGTTCAGCATCCGTGCCGGCACGATCGCGCTGAGCGAGGCCTCGCTGCAGACAGGAAATCCCGGCAACTCCGTGCAGGAGGTGATGCGATCGGTCGAGGCACTGCAGCAAACCAACCGCCGCATCCTCGACCGGCTGCGGCCGCTCTACATCGAGGAATTGGGGCTCGAGGCCAGCGTGCAGACGCTACTCCGGAATTTTCGCAGGCAGGCGCCGCATATCGGCCTCACCGCAACGATCGATCCTGATCTCAACGGGATCGACGGGCCGCTGGCCCAAACCGTCTACCGCGTGATCCAGGAGACCTTGACCAACGTGCTGCGCCACGCCGGAGCACGCAACGCCCATGTGGAGACGGCGATTGCCGGCGATATGCTCGCGGTCGAGGTCTCCGACGATGGTAGCGGCTTTCCCGCCGACAATGTCTTCGGCCGCGGCCTGACCGGCATGCATGAACGCGTGCGCGCGCTCAGCGGATCGCTGTCACTGCTGCGCGCGGACGATCGAACCTATGTGCGCTGCCGCCTTCCGCTCGGCGAAATCCGCGACCCGGTCTCAGGCTAGCACGCGCCGCAATCGTGCGAGCCCTGCGGCGCCGGCTTGCACAGCATGCTGTGGATCTTGCCTTCCGCGCTGAAGCGGAACGTAGCGCGGATATGCAGCGCGCCCGCGACGGAATATTCCAGATCGATGCCGTTGTGCGCGGGATGGATCTCCTCCAGGCCGAAGCCCGCCGAGGAGAAGGCACTGAGTTTTGGTCCCCAATAGGTTTCGAGCTCGCGCCGGCCGCGATAGAGATGCGTGCCGTTGCACGCGCATTCCACCTCGCCATCGTCGGCATAGAGGTCGAGCAGCGTCGCGAGGTCGCCCCTGCGGCAGGCATCCACCCAATCGACAACAAGTCCCATCTGATCGAAATCGCGCACGCCAGCAATCCTGTTTGCCGCGGAAAAAATCAGAAACGGCTTAAGATCACCCTCGTGAATATGCGCTGAATAATAAAGCCCGGACGATTCCGGGTTCCCACCGGGAACCTACGGGTTTGCGCCGCTCTGCCGTCGTCCCCTCACCCAGACGCCGAATGCAATCAGCACGGCGCCTGCAAGCGCGAACCAGGTGATGGCGTATTGCAGATGGTCGTCTTTCAAATTCACGTCCAGCGGCCCGGGACGTGGAATGTTGTTCTCGGGCGCCGGCTGTTCGAGATCGACGTAGAACGGCGCGGTCGTGCCCCAGCCGAGCGCGCTTGCGATCGCCGGATGATCGCGCACGAACCATAGCCGCTTGTCCCGGTTTGCGGCCGGCGTGAGCCAGCCTGGCTCTTCCGGGAAGCGCAGATAGCCGGTGAGCGCGACCGGCGCACCGGTCACGAGGTTCTTCACGGCGCGATCCTCGACGCTGCGCTCCTGCATCGTGTTCTCGACGAAGCCCGCATCGATCACGACGATCTCGCCGCCCGGCAGCCGCGCCGGCAGGAAGGCCCATGTGCCGGGGCCGGAGGCATCCTTGCGCACGGCGGAGCCCGACGAATAGACCATCGCATCCGGCGCGGCGGCATAAGTCGCCGTGAAGCTGACGCGGTGAAATTCGTCGCGCGCGGGCGTCAGCGCCGCCCATTGCGCCGGCGGCGGCAGCGCGATCGGCGTCGCCGCGAGACGCTCGGTGAGTGCGGCGATCAGCTCGTGCTTGGCGGTGCGGCGCTGCAATTGCCAGACACCGAGCGCGACGAAAGCCGCGGTCAGGAGAAGCGTGAACAGCGTGAAGCCGGCCACGCGGGGCGTGCGCGCAGGCTCGCTCATTTCGCGCGGTCGACCAGCCGGCCAGGTGCTGCCTTGTGGTGGAATTGCAGCGCGATCAGCAGCGATTTCATCGAGCGCAGTGGCAGAAGCGTGGTTGCGAGGATCAGCGGCAGCCACAGCACTGCATGCAGCCAGTACGGCGGCTGGTACTTGACCTCGACGACGAGCGCGCAGCCGACCACGATCGCGCCGGCCAGCATGATGATGAAGATGGCCGGGCCGTCGCCGGCGTCGATGAAGGCGTAGTCGAGGCCACAGCGGTTACAGGATGGCGCGAGCGTGAGGAAGCCCGCATAGAGCTTGCCCACACCGCAACGCGGGCATTTGCACGCGAGCCCGCGCAGTGCGCTTTGCAGGACGGCGGGCTGGGGCTCGGGAGTTCCGGCAGGTTCGTTCATGACGCGCAAGTCTATCACAGTTTCAGTTGGGCCTCGGCCGCCGGAAAACAAAAGGGCGGCCCTGCCGGCCGCCCTTTCCAGATCGATTGGCTACGGCTCAGTGCGCGCCGTGGGCCATGGTCTCGGCGCCGTGTCCCCAGACATAGATGCACAGGAACAGGAACAGCCACACCACGTCGACGAAGTGCCAGTACCAGGCAGCGAACTCGAAGCCGAGATGCTGCGTCGGCGAGAAGTGACCGGCATAGGCGCGGAACAGGCAGACCAGCAGGAAGATGGTGCCGACCAGCACATGGAAACCGTGGAAGCCGGTCGCCATGAAGAAGGTCGCGCCGTAGACGTTGCCGCCGAACGAGAACGCCGCGTGGCTGTACTCATAGGCCTGCACGCAGGTGAAGGTCGCGCCCAGGAGGACGGTGAGGATCAGGCCATACTTCAGGCCCTGGCGATCGTTCTCGAGCAGCGCATGATGCGCCCAGGTGACCGTGGTGCCGGAGGTGAGCAGGATCAGCGTGTTCAGCAGCGGCAGATGCCAGGGATCGAAGGTCTCGATGCCGTGCGGCGGCCAGGTGCCCGGCACCGAGCAGGCGCCGGCCGCAGTGCCGAGGCCGCAGCCGAACACGGCGTCACGGGTGGCGTGGACGGCATCGGCGGGAAACAGCGCTGCGTTGAAATAAGCCCAGAACCAGGCAACGAAGAACATCACCTCGGAGGCGATGAACAGGATCATGCCGTAGCGATGGCTGATCTGCACGACCCTGGTATGGTCGCCCTTGTACTGGGCTTCCTTGATCACATCGCCCCACCAGCTCGCCATGGTGTAGAGCACGCCGACGGTGCCGACACCGAAGATGATCGGCGCGGCCGAGACCATGTGGTGCATCCAGGTGATCGCGCCGACCGCCATGATGAAGGCCGAGACGGAGCCGACCGCCGGCCACGGAGAAGGATCGACCAGGTGGTAGTCGTGATGCTTGCCTTGCGCGGTAGCCATTGCGGTCTGTCTCCTCAATCCCGTGCCTGTCCGGCACCTATCCCCTTAGTCCAACCCCTGAGCGTCAACCCGGCGGCTGGAGATTTCCCTTGCGTTTGTTGTCATCGCCGGATGCGAGCGGCTTCACCACCGGATCCTTCACCGGATAGAACGTGTAGGATAGCGTGATGGTGCCGAGCCCGTCATTGTCGTGGTCGTCGACGATCGACGGATCGACGTAGAACACCACGGGCATCTCGCGCTTCTCGCCGGGCGCCATGGTCTGCTCGGTGAAGCAGAAGCAGTTGATCTTCTGGAAATAGGATCCGACCGTGAGCGGCGCGACGTTGTAGGCGGCTTGCCCTGCGGTGGTCCGCGCGGCCTGGTTGGTCACGGTGTAATAGATCGTGGTGACCTGGCCGATATTGACCTCGACCTCGGTCTGCTCCGGCTCGAACTTCCAGGGCAGGCCCGGCGCGACGTTGGAATCGAAACGCACCACGATCTTGCGTGCGATCGGGCCGGTGGCAGGCGCCGAGGTCGCGACCTGGGTCGTGCCGTTGAAGCCGGTGGCGCGGCAGAACCAGTTGTAGAACGGCACCGCCGCATAGGACGCGCCGACCATCAGCGCGACCACGCCGCCGCAGATCGAGGCGACCAGGGCGTCGCGCCCCAAACCACGGCGCACCGCCTTTGGGGTCACGTCCTGCGATATGGCCGGCTCTCGATCCATCTCTCTCACATTGGCCGCACTAGAACCGCCGGTCCCTTGACCATGGTGACGGCGAAAAACAGGATGACGAGCACACCGAGCGCGAGCGCGATCGCGATCGAGCGCTGACGACGGCTCTTCTTCTGCGCCTCGGTGAGGACGATTCCATCTGGCTCTGGTTTGTCAGCCATTCCTGCCTCATGCGCCCCCAACCATCGGAGCAAGCGCCCGGTACACGACCTCGGCCAGCAAGGTCGCGAACAGCGCGAACAGATACAGGATCGAGAAGGCAAACAGCTTTCGCGTCGCGCGCAACGACTGGCTGCGCTCACGACGGAGATAGACGTTGATGGCGAGCACCAGCATGCCGGCGCCGAGCACCAGCGAGGTCACGCCGTAGATGGCGTCGAAATAGCCGAGCGCCCAGGGCGCGGCAGCCACTGCGATCAGCACGATGGTGTAGAGCAGGATCTGGAGACGGGTCGCATCGGGGCCGGCGACATTGGGCAGCATTGGAATGCCGGCGCGCGCGTAATCGTCGGAGCGGAACAGCGCCAGCGCCCAGAAGTGCGGCGGCGTCCAGAAGAAGATGATGGCGAACAGCAGCAGCGGCTCGACGTCGACCGTGCCTGTTACCGCGGCCCAGGCCACCACCGGCGGCAGCGCACCGGCGGCGCCGCCGATCACGATGTTCTGCGCGGTCCGGCGCTTCAGGCCCATCGTGTAGATCACGACGTAGAAGAAGATGGTGAAGGCAAGCAGCGCGCCCGCGATCCAGTTGACGAGGATGCCGAGCGTCATCACCGAGAAGAAGGCGAGCGTCATGCCGAACGCCATCGCCTCGGGCCGGGTGATGCGGCCGCGCGGGATCGGGCGGTTCGCCGTGCGCGACATCTTGGCGTCGATGTCGCCCTCGAGCGCCATGTTGAGCGCGCCGGAAGCGCCGGCGCCGACCGCGATGCAGAGCAGCGAGGTGATCGCGAGCACCCAGTGGAAGTGTCCCGGCGCCATCGCCATCCCGACCAGCGCGGTGAAGATCACGAGCGACATCACCCGCGGCTTCAGCAGCGCGAGGTAATCGCCAACCTCCGCCTCGGAGATGCGGGGATTGATGTCGATGGCGTTCTGGTCGAGGACGGACACTAATTTCACTCGCTTCGTGATAGAGCCGCGGCGCCCGTCTCGGGCGCCGCGGGAGCTGGCTTACTGCACGCGGGGCAGCACTTCGAACTGATGGAAGGGCGGCGGCGAGGGCAGCGTCCACTCCAGCGTGGTGGCGCCCGCACCCCAGGGATTGTCGCCCGCCGGGACCTTTTTCATGAAGGCGTCGAACACGCAATAGAGGAAGATCAGCACGCCGAATCCGGAGATGTAGGAGCCGATCGACGAGATCAGGTTCCAGCCCGCGAACGCATCCGGATAATCGACATAGCGGCGCGGCATGCCCGACAGGCCGAGGAAGTGCTGCGGGAAGAACACCAGATTGACGCCGACGAAGGTGAACCAGAAGTGCGCCTTGGCCAGCGTCTCGTTGTACATGTAGCCCGACATCTTCGGGAACCAGTAGTACCAGCCGGCGAAGATCGCGAACACCGCGCCGAGCGACAGCACGTAGTGGAAGTGCGCGACGACGTAGTAGGTCTCCTGGAGCACGCGATCGACACCGGCATTCGCCAGCACGACGCCGGTGACGCCGCCGACCGTGAACAGGAAGATGAAGCCCACCGCCCAGATCATCGGGGCGCGGAAATCGATCGAGCCGCCCCACATCGTGGCGATCCAGGAGAATATCTTCACGCCGGTCGGAACCGCGATCACCATCGTGGCGGCGACGAAATAGGCCTGCGTCGCACTGGACATGCCGACCGTGTACATGTGGTGCGCCCACACCACGAAGCCGATGCCGCCGATCGCGACCATGGCGTAGGCCATGCCGAGATAGCCGAACACCGGCTTGCGCGAGAAGGTCGAGACGATCTGGCTGATCATGCCGAAGCCGGGCAGGATCAGGATGTACACCTCGGGGTGACCGAAGAACCAGAACAGATGCTGGAACAGCACGGGGTCGCCGCCGCCGTCGGGCGCGAAGAACGTCGTGCCGAAATTGCGGTCGGTGAGCAGCATGGTGATCGCACCGGCGAGAACCGGCAGCGACAACAGCAGCAGGAACACCGTCACCAGGATCGACCACACGAACAGCGGCATCTTGTGCAGGGTCATGCCCGGCGCGCGCATGTTGAAGATCGTGGTGATGAAGTTGATGGCGCCGAGGATCGACGAGGCACCCGCCAGATGCAGCGACAGGATCGCGAAGTCGACGGCCGGGCCCGGGTGACCGGTGCTCGACAGCGGCACATACATGGTCCAGCCGGCGCCGACGCCGTTCGCGCCGGGCTCGCCCTCGACGAAGGTCGACATCAGCAGCAGACCGAAGGAGGCCGGCAGCAGCCAGAACGAGATGTTGTTCATGCGCGGGAACGCCATATCAGGCGCACCGATCATCAGCGGCACGAACCAGTTGCCGAAACCGCCGATCATCGCGGGCATGACCATGAAGAAGATCATGATCAGGCCGTGCGAGGTCACGAACACGTTATAGGTGTGCGTCTCGTGGAATATCTGCACGCCCGGAAACATCAACTCGGCACGGATCGCGATCGACATCGCGGCACCGATGACGCCGGCGATGACCGCGAAGATCAGGTACATCGTGCCGATGTCCTTGTGGTTGGTCGAATAGACGTAGCGCCGCCATCCGGTGGGATGGGCGTGCTCGTGGTCATGCGCGTGATCGCCGTGTGCCGCTGCGCTGGTTGCCATTTTCAAATCCTGCCTTGCGTCCCATTCGGACCTTGGGAGGTCCCGCCCTTTATGTCGCCTTCAGTCCCTCAAGCCGTCGCCCGGCGCTTACTGCGTCGGGCCGGCTGCGGAGGCGAAAGTGCTGGTGCCGCCGCTCGCATATTTTTTCTTCGCCGATTCAACCCAGGAGGCGAACTCCTGGTCGTTCACCACGCGAATGGCGATCGGCATGAAGGCATGGTCCTTGCCGCACAATTCCGAGCACTGGCCGTAGAACATGCCGGTCTTGGTGGCCTTGAACCAGGTCTCGTTCAACCGGCCCGGGATGGCGTCGATCTTGACGCCGAAAGCCGGCATCGCAAAGGCGTGGATAACGTCGGCGCCGGTGACCTGGACGCGGATCACCTTGTTGACGGGCACCACCATCTCGTTGTCGACGCCGAGCAGCCGGGGCTGCTTGTCCTGGGCCATCAGCGAATCGAATTCGAACTTGCCGTTGTCCGGATAGGCGTAGGACCAGTACCACTGCTTGCCGGTGGCCTTGATGGTCAGGTCCGCCTTCGGCACATCGAGCTCAAGGAACAGCAGGCGGAACGACGGCACGGCGATGCCGACCAGAATGAGCACCGGGACCAGGGTCCACGCCACCTCGATCAGCGTGTTGTGGGTGGTCCGCGACGGCACCGGATTGGCCTTCGAATTGAACTTCACCACCACGATCACGAGCAGCGCCAGCACGAACAGCGTGATCGCGATGATCAGCACGGACAAGAAGTCGTGAAACCAGACGATATTGTCCATCACCGGAGACCCGGAGGCCTGGAGGTGCCATTCCCACGGCGCCGGCTGCCCGAGCTCGGCGAATGCCGCGCCGCCCGTCGCCAGCGTGATGCCAGCCGCCACCAAGGCGATGGTGGCCAATCCCAGCAAATGCCGGCCCACCCGACTCTTCGACATCCTCATGCCGCTCGCGCTCCCCTTACGAAATCACCCCAGGTGCATTGCCCTATTTCCGGGAAATGCTTATTCGACCCGCCCGTCCGACAAACCGCCGCTCAAGAATACCTCTAAGAGGAATTGGGGCCAGATCGCTCAAACGCCGAAATCAAGCCTCTCAAACCATAATTCTTGATCTATCGCAATGCAGTCTTGAGGCCTCTCCGTCTGCCATCACCCGCAAGATATTTCCCAGCAACATCAGACAAAAATACCATTTCCCGGGATGCCGCGGCTTGACAGCTGAATTGCCCGCGGTAGGCACTGGCGGACAGTTGCGCAGGAACCTGATTCGTGCCGGCGATGGCGGGCCAGGGCGGCGCGGGATTTGCTTGGGAATTGCCTTCAAGACGCCGTCATTGCCGTATCAGTCCACCAGCGCGAGCGACCCAAGCGAGCAGAGGGACCGACCCCGATGGGGCTTTCGAGATGCATGGCAAGGCCGGTTAACCGCCTTTTGGCGCTGATCAGCCTCCTGGCTGTCGCCCTTTTCCTAGCCCTGCCCACCCTCGCCCATGCGCAGGGCGCGGTGCGCTCCGTCCATGGCGACTGGCAGATCCGCTGCGACACCCCGCCCGGCGCCCAGGCCGAGCAATGCGCCTTGATCCAGAGCGTGGTGGCGGAAGACCGCTCCAACGCCGGCCTCACCGTGATCGTGCTCAAGACCGCCGACCAGAAGAGCCGCCTGATGCGGGTGGTTGCCCCCCTCGGCGTGCTGCTGCCCTCGGGCCTCGGGCTGAAGCTCGACAATCAGGACGTCGGCCGCGCCGGCTTCGTCCGCTGCCTGCCCAATGGCTGCGTCGCCGAGGTCGTCATGGACGACAAGCTGCTCGGCCAGCTCCGCAACGCCAAGACGGCGACCTTCATCATCTTCGAGACGCCCGAGGAAGGCATCGGCTTCCCGCTCAGCCTGAACGGGCTCGGCGAGGGTTATGACAAGCTGCCGTAGGGCCGCTGCGGATGGCTCAGTAGATCTCGAGGCAAGCCGCGTCGTCGCTTTCGAAGGAAAGGATTGTCTCCGCATGTCGACGGAGCAAATTGGCAATCTCGACCGTCGTTTGATTGCCGGCACGTAGCCGGATCCCTTGGCCTTGGCAAAGTCCCAAAGCACGCGATCGGCAACTTCAGACAACCCCAGGGGCCGGACGTGACTGGACTCCGGAAAGAGATCGACAATCGTTTGACAGAGCTTGAAACTGAGGTTCTGATCGAACAGCAGCTTCATATCGGCGCGGTGATCAACCGCCTCTCGCGATCGGCGGCGTAGGAGAGGCACGCGCGGATGTCATCCTCGGTCAATTCCGGGAAATCGTCGAGAATTTGTGCATGACTCTGGCCGGCAGCTAGCCAACCGAGCACATCTGCCGCATGTGGCGAATACAGGGACGGCCCCCGCGCTTGCCTGGCTCGATGGAGATGACGTCCTGATATTTCATGCTGACAGCATAGCACCGTTCCGCGCTCGTTGCAGCACGATCCCAACTGCCAGGCACGATCTCGTATCCCCGCGGCAAAGGACGATCAAATGGTGAGATTGCTTCAGCGCCCTCGGCAGAGCAGCCCAGTCCTGGAATTACTTGATTAGCTTCTCGGTCCCGGCTCACATCATGTCGTTTCCGTAATGTGACGGTCCGCCCCTCGCGGAACCAGTCCAAAACCATTATCTTGCCTCACATCCCCCCGATAACGGACGGACGCATGACAAATCCCGCCACAACCTCCCTGCTCGACCGCGCCAATCTCGACCGCGACCAGGTTCGCCATGAGGTCGCGCGCGGCCTTGCCGGTGCCGACGATGGCGAATTGTTCCTGGAATACAGCCAGACCGAAGCGCTGATGTTCGACAATGGGCGGCTGAAGCAGGCGACCTATGACACCTCGCAAGGATTTGGCCTGCGCGCGGTCAAGGACGATGCGGTCGGCTATGCGCATTCCTCCGACGTATCGCTGCCGGCGCTGATTCGTGCCGCCGACGCGGTGGCCGCCGTCCGCGGCGGCTATTCCGGCAGCTTTGCCGCCCCGCCGGCGCATACCAATGTGCGGCTGTATTCCGACGACAATCCGCTGGACGCGCCGGGCTTCGAGACGAAAGTAAAGCTGCTCGCCGAAATCGACGCCTATCTGCGCGACAAGGATGCGCGGGTGCGGCAGGTCAGCGTCAGCCTGGGTGCGACCTGGCAGGTCGTCGAGATCCTGCGTCCCGACGGCGAGAGCTATCGCGACATCAGACCGCTGGTGCGCGTCAACGTCTCCGTCGTCGCCGGCCAGGGCGACCGCCAGGAGAGCGGCAGCAAGGGTTATGGCGGCCGCGCCGGCTATGCCGAATTCATCGAGAGCAAGAACTGGCGCGACGCCGCTGACGGTGCGCTACGCGAAGCGCTGGTCAACCTGGAATCAATTCCCGCCCCTGCCGGCGAGATGGACGTCGTGCTCGGCGCCGGCTGGCCCGGCGTGATGCTGCATGAAGCGGTCGGTCATGGCCTCGAGGGCGACTTCAACCGCAAGAAGACGTCTGCGTTTGCGGGCCTGATGGGCCAGCAGGTCGCGGCCAAGGGCGTCACCGTGGTCGACGACGGCACCATTGCCTCGCGCCGCGGCTCGCTGTCGATCGACGACGAGGGCACGCCGACCAATCGCACCGTGCTGATCGAGGACGGCATCCTGGTCGGCTACATGCAGGACCGCCAGAACGCGCGGTTGATGAACATGAAGCCGACCGGCAACGGCCGCCGCCAGGGCTATGCCCATGTGCCGATGCCGCGCATGACCAACACCTACATGCTCCCTGGCGACCGCGATCCGGCCGAGATTCTCGCTTCGGTGAAGAACGGCGTGTTTGCCGCGAATTTCGGCGGCGGACAGGTTGACATCACCTCGGGCAAATACGTCTTCCAGTGCACCGAGGCCTACAAGATCGAGAACGGCAAGATCGGCGCGCCGCTGAAGGGCGCTATGCTGATCGGCAACGGGCCGACCGACCTGCATCGCATCCGCATGATCGGCAACGATCTCGCGCTCGATACCGGCATCGGCACCTGCGGCAAGAACGGCCAGGGCGTGCCGGTCGGCGTCGGCCAGCCGTCACTATTGATGGAGCGCATTACAGTGGGTGGAACGGGCGCATGAGCGTTGAGAAGGTAACTGTCCCCGCCAAGCGGAAGAGCAGCGGCTGGGCCGGTCAGCTCATGCAGCTCGCCGGCATCGTCGCCGCCGTCTTCATCGCCAAGGGCGCGCTGGCCGAGCCGTTCTACGTGCCGTCGGGCTCGATGGAGCCGACGCTGCTGATCGGCGACGCCCTGCTGGCTTCGAAATTCCCCTATGGCTACGGCACCTCGTCGCTGCCGATCCAGATCAACCTGCCGGAAACCGGCCGCGTCTTCGCGGAGACGCCGAAGCAAGGCGACGTCGTGGTGTTCCGCTGGCCCGGCGACCGCTCGCAGGCCTGGGTCAAGCGCGTCGTGGGTTTGCCCGGTGACCGCATCCAGATGCGACAGGGGCAGCTCTTCATCAACGACCGTCCCGCCGAGCTCAAGCCGGATGGCGTCGGTGCCGCCGAGGACGACAATGGCGGCAGCGAGCCTGCCTACCGCTATGTCGAGACGCTGCCGAACGGCGTCAAGCACCTGATCTTCAAGATGCGCGACAACGGTCCGCTCGACAACACGCAGGAAGTGACGGTGCCGGCCGGACATCTGTTCGTGCTCGGCGATAACAGAGACAACTCGGCCGACAGCCGCGTGCCGCTGCGCTCCGGCGGCGTCGGCCTGCTGCCGGTCGACAATCTCGTCGGCCGTGCCGATGCCGTGCTCGGCTCCTGGGATCTCGGCATGCGCGGCCAGCCGGTGTGGACCTGGCTCTCCGGCTTCCGCCTCGCGCGGTTCTTCACCGCCGTGCGCTGAGCTGATCCCCAGGCGTTGATCCAATGACCTTCGACGACGTCAGAAAATTCGCGCTGACGTGGCCGGAGGTCGAGGACAGCACCTCTTACGGCACGCCGGCGCTGAAAGTGCGCAAGAAGATGCTGGCGCGTCTGAAAGAGGATGGCGACAGCCTGGTGATGCCGGATGTCCCGGTCGACGAGCGTGCGATGCTGGTCGAGAGCCAGCCGAAGATTTTCTATTTCACCGATCACTACCGAGACTATCCGATCGTGCTGATCCGCCTGTCCAAAGCCAGGCGCGCGACCGTGGAGCCGCTTCTGCGCCGGCGTTGGCGCGCGCTGGCATCGAAGGCAGTGCGAGCCGATTTTGATGCGCGCGAGGGCGCGTGACGCACGCGATGGATGAGGCCCGCTTTCTCGCGCTGGCGCTGGAGAACCCGGTCAACGTCGCGATCGTTGACGAGCTCGACCGCCTCGCGCTGCCGGATGCGTGGCTGGTCTCGGGATGCCTGGTGCAGACGGTGTGGAATGTCCTCACCGGCCGCGCTGTCGACCACGGCATCGCCGATTACGACGTATTTTACTTCGATCCTGACACCTCCTGGGAGGCGGAGGACGCAGTGATCCGCAACGTCAACGCGCGCTTCGATCATCTCGGCGTCAAGATCGAGACCCGCAATCAGGCCCGCGTGCATCTATGGTACCCGACCAAGCACGCCCTGCCTTATCCGCCCCTGTCGTGCTCAACTGACGGTATTGACCGTTTCCTCACGCAGAATACGCAAGTGGGGGTCAGGCGCGAAGGCGGCGGTCTTGAGGTCTATGCACCGCATGGTTTCGAAGACATCGCGGGCCTGATTGCGCGTCCCAATCCCGGCCCGAATTTCTCCGCGGCGAGTTATTTGGTGAAGGCGGAAAGATGGAAGGCGCTATGGCCGGAGCTTGCGGTGATAGCGGCGGAGTGATCCGAGCCTATCTCACCACGCCCGACGTGAACCCCGCCTTGCGCCGCGGGGGCTTGATGTCCTTTTTCAGGAAGCAGCGCGCTTCTCGGCCCGTATAGCCGGGACGGGCATAGGTGAAGGCGCGGCATTTGTTGTCGGCGGTGCAGGCGGCCTTGCAGACGTCTTCGCCTTCGCCTTCCTTGAGGTCGAAATTGCGCAAGTCCCCACCGGGGCGGTCGATCGAGGTCTCCACGCCCTCGACGCGCGGCTCGATCACGCCGGCGCCGCGCACGCCGGAGATACAGCAATTGGCGGGCTGTCGCGGCGGCACGGTACTCTTGAGCCAGCACACCGCCGCGGCGCCGTCGATGTCGGGATAGCTGAAGCTCCACGATCGACATTTGCGATCGCGCTCGCAGAGCAGCGCGCAATCCTCGGGATCGCCTGACGTCACCGGCGCGTTGAAATAGTCGCCGCCGGGCCGGTCGAACGCCGTCTGAGCGCGCGCAGGCCCGCTCGCAAAGGCGAGCGACAGCAGCGCGACGCAAGCCACGACGCTGGCCAAGGCCTTGGCCCTGGCGGCCCCAGGCAGGCGGCCCTTCCCCATCGGAACAGCTTTCGAGTTATTGACGGCGCTCAGGTTTTTCGGCCGGTCATTTGATCGCCGCAAACCTGTATGGGCGATGAACGGCCTAAAGCCTGATCGTTGGCCTAAAGCATGATCCGGAAAAGTGTGACGCGGGTTTTCCGCGAAGATCATGCTCGAACGCGCGCTAGAACGCGTATTCCGAGTAGGCCGGTTCCACCGAGCCGTTCCAGGCGCCGTTAAACTTCTCGAGCATCTCCTCGGCCGGGGTTCGGCCGGAATCGATGATGCGGTCGAGCGGCTCCAGATGCCGGGTCTCGTCGCGACCGATCGCGTCGATGCGGCCACGGCGACGCAGGCCCGCATGTGCCAGAACGAGGCACTCCTTGGCGATCTCGAACAGATAGCGGTCCTTGATCCGCGCCTTGAAGCCGAAGCGCGGCACGTCGTCGCGCAGGGCCTGGCGCTCAGGCGCGGTCCAGTGCTTCACGAGGTCCCAAGCGGCGTCGAGCGACACGTCGTCATAGAGCAGCCCGGCCCAGAACGCAGACAGCGCCGGCAGACGGCCCCACGGGCCGCCATCGGAGCCGCGCATCTCGAGATAGCGCTTGAGCCGCACTTCCGGGAAGATCGTCGAGAGATGGTTGGCCCAGTCCGACAGGGTGGGACGCTCGCCGGGCAGATTGTTGTTGCGGCCGTCGAAGAAGGCGCGGAACGAGGAGCCCGACACGTCGATGTAATCCTCGCCGCGCTTGACGAAATACATGGGCACGTCGAGCGCATAATCGACATAGCGCTCGAAACCCATGCCGTCCTCGAACGCCCACGGCATCATGCCGGCGCGCGCATTGTCGGTGTCGCGCCAGATCTCGGAGCGGAAGGACAGGAAGCCGTTCGGCTTGCCCTCCGTGAAGGGCGAATTGGCGAACAGAGCGGTCGCGACCGGCTGCAGCGCCAGCGAGACGCGCAGCTTCTTGACCATGTCGGCTTCGGACGAGAAGTCGAGATTGGTCTGCACCGTGCAGGTCCGGTACATCATGTCGAGGCCGTATTGACCGACCTTCGGCATGTAATTGGTCATGATCTTGTAGCGGCCCTTGGGCATCACCGGGATGTCGGTGCGCGACCAGGACGGCGTCATGCCGAGACCAAGAAATCCGATGCCGAGCGGGGTCGCGATCTCGCGCACCTGCGCCAGATGCGCCATCAGCTCGCTCTGGGTCTGGTGCACGTTCTCGACCGGCGCGCCGGAGAGCTCGAACTGTCCGCCGGGCTCGAGCGAGATCGCGCCGCCGCCGGTGACGTCGTAGAGGCCGATGATGTTGCCCTTCTCCATGATCGGCTCCCAGCCGAGCAGGAGCTTCATGCCTTCGAGCAGTGCGCCGATGCCGCGCGCGCCCTCATAAGGCACCGGACGGTGGCCCTCGAGCGTGAACGGCGTCTTCTCGTGCTCGGTGCCCATACGGAATTCGGACGGGTCCTTGCAACCGGCCTCGAACCACGCAACGAGCTCGTCGCGCGATTGCAGCGGCGTCATATCGATCTGGTCTCGCGCCATATCAAATCAAACTCTAATCAGAAGCGCTTCGATCGAATGCGCGCGGGTGACGGGATGGTCCACGAACCCACCGGGCGCGCGGACGTGCTGGTTTGCCGCGCGGTCATCGCGACGGCGAGGATTCGTTGACGTTGACGACGGGCGGCAGCTTCATCTCGCCGCATGAGCAGCCCAGGCGGTCGAGCAGACCGCTGAGCTTGACGGCATCGGCATCGGACAGCTTCGAGCCGACATATTTCTCGATCGCGGCCGAATAGGCGCCCCACATCCGCTTCTGCAACTCGCGGCCGGCCTCCGTGATCTCGACGAATTGGCCGCGCTTGTCGATCTTGCATTCGCGCCGCGAGGCGAGCCCCTCGTCGACCAGGCGGTCGATCAGGCGCGAGGTGGAGTATTGCGGGATCAGCATCTGCCGCTCGAGCTCCACCGGGCGCAGCTCTCCGCTCGGCGCGCGCGACAATTCGAGCAGCGCGTCGTACCATGCCAGTGGTGGAAACCCGGCCTTCTTCAGATCCTGCTCGACGCAGTCGAGCACACGGCTCTGCACCCGCATCAGGCGGATCCAGGCACTGGTTGCCTCGGTCGATGGTTTGCGTTTCATGGTTCCGCTCAAACTCGTCGCCCGCTTCTTACCCCACTCGATGCACCTGCATCAATCTTGACTATTGCATGCAGGTGCATGTAGGCGTTCTTTCGCCCCAACCAAGCGTCAAGAGGAGGAAATTCCATGAAACTGTATTACTCGCCCGGCGCCTGCTCGCTGTCTCCCCATATCGCGCTCCTGGAGGCCGACCTGCCCTACGAGCTGGTCAAGGTCGATATCCGGGCCAAGAAGCTCGAGAACGGTGAAGACTATCTGAAGGTCAATCCGAAGGGTCAGGTCCCCGCGCTGGGCCTCGACAGCGGCGAGATCGTGACCGAAGGCCCGGTCATTGTCCAGATGATCGCCGACAAGGCCCCGGCCAAGGCACTGGCGCCCGCGCGCGACAGTTCGGAGCGCTACAAGCTGCTCGAATGGCTGAACTTCCTCACCTCCGAGGTGCACAAGAGCTTTGGCCCGCTGTTCGCACCGGCCCTGAACGACGAAGCCAAGGCGTTCTTCAAGGACCGCGTCATGGGCAAGCTGAAGCATATCGACAGCGAGCTCGCCGGCCGCGACTACCTCATGGGCAAGCAGTTCTCGGTCGCCGACGGCTATCTCTTCACGATGCTGACCTGGGGCGACCGGATGAAGTTCGACCTCTCGGCGATGCCCCACCTCACCGCCTACAAGGACCGCGTCGCCGCACGGCCGAAGGTGCAGGAGGCCTTGAAGAAGGAAGGGCTGATCCAGGCTGCTTGAGCCGCGAGAGGGATCGATCTCCCAGGGGCCGGGTCGACGATCCGGCCCTTTTTATTTGCAGAGGCACCGGCGCGGGCGGCGAACCCCTTTTCGCCGGATCATCGTACCTATCATAAGACTTATGAACTACTGTTCGCGGAACGTAAGTGGTGCTGTCTTGTCAGTACCCGCGAAGCGCGCGAACTTGGCGGAATTGTTGAAGATTATTTGGGACTCTCATCGGAGTTGAACTTGACGATTGCCTTCGTTCTGATCGTGGCAAGTGCGTTGGTGGGAGTAGCGACAGGTTACGTTTTCAGGATCTGGGCGCTGGTTGTGATCTCGCCGTCAATCGCAGTTTTCTTGGCGATAATTCTTCGCATTTACGAATTCGGGATGATCGCCGGTGTGATCGTCATCGCCATCTGTCTTGCCGTCTGCCAGCTCGCCTATTTCGCTGCAGCCTATTTTCTACATGCGCGCGAGATCTCAACCCATGACGAGGTCGACGGCGAGCCAGGCGAAGCAAGCGAGCAGAAAATCCGCCGAGAGCACAAGTAGCGCCAAAGCTGCCCAGAACAGCGGGCCCTTGCGGCGCAAACGCGCCGGCTTCTGTTGCGGCGAGACGCGGCTGAGCGCAGGCGAAACAGCATATTTCGCGGCGAGATCGCGACCAAGCGCGGTCTTCCGCAACACCAAAGAGTTCATCGAGGACACTTTCTTATTTCGTCTTCAACTTGCCGAGGGAAGCGGCAAATGTCCCACCAGGGTTCGTTACCCGGCCGATCAGCAAGAGTGGTGCCAAGACCGAGCAAAAGAACGGCGCTGTTTTGACGCGCCTATGACAATTGCGCGACAGAACGGCCCCTCAACTCTGGCACGGTTCCTACGCGGAATCTGTGACGGGTTCCACAACCCGGGAACATCGTGACGTAACCGTGATGAGGGGCCTGGACGTGAAAAAGGCCGGATCGATGATCCGGCCTTTCCGTTATGTCCGGTACCGCACTGAGTTCAGGCAGCAGCCGCTTTCTTCGGCGCGAAGCGGCCGTAGAAAGTTTCACCTTTCGCAGCCATGTCCTCGAGAAGCTTCGGCGGCGTGAAGCGCGAGCCGTATTTCGCCTCCAGCTTGTGGCAGAGCTCGACGAACTTCTTCGTGCCCATGAAATCGATGTAGGACAGCGTGCCGCCGGTGAATGGCGCGAAGCCGAAGCCGAGGATCGAGCCGACATCGGCCTCGCGCGGGTCGGTGATGACGTGATCCTCGACCGTGCGCGCGGCCTCCACCGCCTGCACCACCAGGAAGCGCTGCTTCAGCTCCTCGATGTCGAGCGTGTCAGGATCGAGCTGCTTCGGCTGCAGCGCGGACAGGCCCGGCCACAGGCTCTTCTGGCCCTTGCCCTTCTCGGGATAGTCGTAGAAGCCCTTGCTGTTCTTGCGGCCGAGGCGGCCCTGCTTCTCGACCATCTCGACCATCAGCTTCTTCTGGTCGGGGTTGATGGCGTTGGGGCCGAGATCGGCTTCGGTCGCCTTCATGATCTTGAGGCCGAGGTCGAGCGCGACTTCGTCCGAGAGCGAGAGTGGGCCGACCGGCATGCCCGCCATCTTGGCGCAGTTCTCGATCATCGCCGGCGGCACGCCTTCCAAAAACATCTCGTTGCCTTCGGCGACGTAGCGGCCGACGCAGCGGTTGGCGAAGAAGCCGCGGCTGTCGTTGACGACGATCGGCGTCTTGCCGATCTGCCGGACGTAATCGAGCGCGGTCGCGAGTGCGACATCGCCGGTGTTCTTGCCCTTGATGATCTCGACCAGCATCATCTTCTCGACCGGCGAGAAGAAGTGGATGCCGACGAACTTGCCCTGGTCCTTGAAGCCCTCGGCGAGCGAGGTGATTGGCAGCGTCGAGGTATTCGACGCGAAGATCACGTCGGGCTTGAGATATTCCTGCGCCTTGGCAAAGGTCTCCGCCTTGACCTTGCGGTCCTCGAACACGGCCTCGATCACGAGGTCGACATCCTTCAACGCGGCATAGTCGGCCGTCGGCGTAATGCGTGCGAGCAGCGCCTCGGCGTCGGTCGGCTTGGCGCGGCCCTTCTTGATCTGGTCTTCGATCACCTTCTGCGCATGCGCCTTCCCCTTGTCGGCGCTCTCCTGGTCGCGGTCGATCAGGACGACGTCGAGGCCCGCCCGGGCCGAGACGTAGCCGACGCTCGCACCCATGAAGCCAGCGCCGATCACGGCGACCTTCTTCACCTTGGTTGCGGGCACGTCCTTCGGACGGCGCGCGCCCTTGTTCAGCTCCTGCATCGACAGGAACAGGCTGCGAATCATCGCAGCCGCTTCCTTCGAGCGCAGCACGGAGGTGAAGTAGCGCGACTCGACGCGAAGCGCCGCGTCGATCGGCAACTGCAGGCCTTCATAGACGCAGCTCATGATCGCGCGCGCGGCCGGATAGTTATCGTAGGTCTCGCGGCGATAGATGGCGTTGCCGGCCGGGAACATCATCATGCCGGCCTTGGAAAACACGGGACCGCCGGGCAGCTTAAAACCCTTCTCGTCCCAGGGCGCGACGGCCTTGCCGCCGCCCTTGATCCAATCCTTCGCCGCCTTGACGAGATCGGCAGCCGGAACGATGGCGTGAATCAGGTTCAGCGCCTTGGCCTTCTCGATTGTGACCGGATCGCCCTTGAGCAAAATCGTCATGGCGTCCTGCGGCGGCACCAGGCGCGGCACGCGCTGCGTGCCACCGGCGCCGGGGAACAGGCCGACCTTGACCTCGGGCAGGCCGAGGCGCGTCCTGGGATTCTCCGCCGCCACGCGATAGTGGCAGCACAGCGTGATCTCGAAACCGCCGCCGAGCGCGAGGCCGTTGATCGCGGCCGCCCACGGCTTGCCTGACGTTTCGATCGAGCGCAGCACCTGCGAGAAGCGGCGGCTCTGGTCGAACAGCATCTGGTTCGCCGCGGTCTCGCCCTGCTCCCCAAAGACCTTTGCGTAGGCCTGGTTCATGCCTTCGAGCATCGACAGATCGGCACCGGCGCAGAACGCCTCCTTCGCCGAGGTGATGACGACGCCCTTCACCGCGGCGTCAGCGGTGGTTGCCTTAACGATCGCGTCAAGCTCGCTGGTCGAGGTCTCGTCGAGCACGTTCATCGAACGGCCCGGTATGTCCCAGGTGACGAGCGCGATGCCGTCGGAATCGGTCTCAACCTTGAAGTTCTTGTAGGCCATGTTGGTTGCTCCCCTACCCTTACACGCGCTCGATGATGGTCGCGGTGCCCATGCCGCCGCCGATGCACAGCGTGACCAGGGCGGTGGACTTGTTGGTACGCTCGAGCTCGTCGAGCACGGTGCCCAAAATCATCGCGCCCGTGGCCCCTAACGGATGGCCAAGCGCGATCGCGCCGCCATTGACGTTGATCCTGGCGTTGTCGATGTCGAAGGCCTGGATATAGCGCAGCACGACAGAAGCGAAGGCCTCGTTGAGCTCGAACAGGTCGATATCCGACGTCTTCATGCCGGAGCGTGCGAACAGCTTCTCGGTGACGTCGACCGGACCGGTCAGCATCATCGCCGGCTCAGAGCCAATATTGGCAAATGCGCGGATTTTTGCGCGCGGCTTGAGGCCGTACTTCGAGCCCGCTTCCTTACTGCCGACCAAGACGGCGCCGGCGCCGTCAACGATGCCCGACGAGTTGCCGGCATGGTGCACGTAGTTGACGCGCTCGATTTCGGGATGCGACTGCACCGCGACCCCGTCAAAGCCGCCCATCTGCGCCATCATCGTGAACGACGGCTGCAGCTGCGCGAGCGACTGCATCGTCGTCGAGGGCCGCATATGCTCGTCCTTGGCGAGGATGGTGAGGCCGTTGATATCCTTGACCGGCACCACCGACTTGTTGAAGCGGCCTTCGTCCCAGGCCTTGCCGGCGCGCTGCTGGCTCTGCACGGCATAGGCATCGACGTCGTCGCGCGAGAAGCCGTATTTGGTGGCGATCAGATCGGCCGAGACGCCCTGCGGCATGAAGTAGGCAGGCACCGCCATCGACGGATCCATCGGCCAGGCGCCGCCGGAGGCGCCGATGCCGACGCGGCTCATCGATTCGGCACCGCCGCCGATCACGAGCTCATGCTGGCCGCTCATCACCTGCGCGGCCGCAAAGTTCACGGCATCCAAGCCTGAAGCACAGAAGCGGTTGATCTGCACGCCGGGGACGGCCTCGCCGAGACCTGCCTTGAGCGCAGCGAAGCGCGCGATGTCGGAGCCGGCTTCGCCGACCGGATCGACCACGCCGAGCACGACGTCGTCGACGGAATCTTCCGGCAAATTGTTGCGGTCCTTCAGCGCCTTCAGCGGCACGGTGGCGAGCGCCAGCGCGGTGACTTCGTGCAGCGCGCCGTCCGCCTTGCCGCGGCCGCGGGGGGTGCGAACGTGATCGTAGATATAGGCATCTGCCATGGGAGCCTCCTGATTGTAGTTGTTGCGAAGACCGCCTTGCGGTCAAAAGTCATCCGTGGAACGTGAATTCGTAGAACAGCGGCAGACCCTCGCCGTGACGAAGGAATTGCCGCGCGACGTCATAAGCCTTCATCCCCGTGCTCAGATCGAGGATGTGATCGAACTGGGGGGTGGTCGTGGTGTCGGTCAGATAGAAACCCTCGATGCCGAGAATCCCGACATCCGACGTCTCGCAGCGATCGACTATATCCAGAGCAGATCGCACACAGAACTTGTCGCGCTGAAGTCCCGCGCCGAAAGCACGAAACTCCGCAACGATCACCTCCGCTGCCGACATCGACACTCCTCAGAAGGCTTCCGCCGGCAGTTCCATGATGGTGGCGCAGCCGGACTGGATGCGCGCGAGATTGGCGGCGGTCTCCGGCAGCATCCGCTCCATGAAGAAACGGCCGGTGACGAGCTTGGTCGAGAGATAGGGCGTCGCCCCGCTCTCGGCAATCTTGGCATTCGTCACCTTCGCCATCTTCGCCCACATGTAACCGAGCGCGACGAAGCCGAAGAGATGGAGATAGTCGGTTGCGGCGGCGCCGGCATTGTCCGGCTTCGCCATCGCGTTCTGCATCAGCCACGTCGTGGCCTGCTGGAGATGGCCGAGCGCAGCCGAGAGCGGAGTGATGAAAGGCTTCAATGCCTCGTCGCCGCCGTTCTCCTTGGCGAAGGCCATGACCTCGCCGAAGAATGCCATGATGGCGCGGCCGCCATCGCGCGGCAGCTTGCGGCCGACGAGGTCGAGCGCCTGGATGCCGTTGGCGCCTTCATAGATCATCGCAATACGCGCATCGCGCACGAACTGCTCCATGCCCTGCTCGGCGATGTAGCCGTGGCCGCCATACATCTGCTGCGCCTGCACCGCGTTGGCGAAGCCGTAATCGGTGAGAAAGCCTTTCAGCACCGGCGTCATCAGGCCCATGTGATCGTCGGCGGCCTGACGGTCCTTCGGATCCTCGGAGCGATGGGCGACGTCGCTCTTCAGCGCGGTCCACATCACGAAGGCGCGCGCGGCCTCGTTGAAGGCGCGGATCGAGAGCAGCGTGCGGCGCACGTCGGGATGCACGATGATCGGGTCGGCCGGCTTGTCCGGCGCCTTCACGCCGGTGAGCGAACGGCCCTGGATGCGCTCGCGGGCGTAGGCGACCGCGTTCTGGTAGGCGACCTCGGACTGCGCGAGGCCCTGAACGGCGACGCCGAGGCGGGCCTCGTTCATCATCACGAACATGCCCTGCATGCCCTTGTTCTCCTCGCCGATCAGCCAGCCGGTGGCGCCGTCGTAATTCATCACGCAGGTCGAATTGCCGTGGATGCCCATCTTGTGCTCGATCGAGCCGCAGACGACGCCGTTGCGAGCGCCGATCGAACCGTCGGCATTCACCAGGAATTTGGGCACCACGAACAGCGACACGCCCTTGATGCCGGCCGGTGCGCCCTCGATGCGGGCGAGCACGAGGTGGATGATGTTCGGGGCGAGGTCATGCTCGCCGGCTGAGATGAAGATCTTGGTGCCGGTGATCTTAAAGCTGCCGTCCGCCTGGCGCACCGCCTTGGTGCGGAGCATGCCGAGATCGGTGCCGCACTGCGGCTCGGTCAGGTTCATGGTGCCGGTCCACTCGCCCGCCACCATCTTCGGCACGTAGGTCTGCTTCTGCTCCGGCGTGCCATGAACGATCAGCGCTGCGGTCGCGCCCATGGTGAGGCCGCCATACATCGCGAACGCCATGTTGGCGGAGATCTGGAATTCGTTGACCGCCTGCGAGAGCGTCACCGGCAGGCCCTGGCCGCCGAACTCGGTCGGTGCCGACAGACCAAGCCAGCCGCCCTCGGCCACCTGCTTGAAGGCGTCCTTGAAACCCTTCGGCGTGGTGACGCTGCCGTCATCGGCGCGCTTGCAGCCTTCGAGATCGCCGACACGATTGAGCGGCTGGAGCACCTCTTCGGCGAGCTTGGCGGCTTCGCCCAGGATCGCCTCGCGCACGTCGCTCGACGCATCGGAGAAGCCGGCGAGATTGTCGTAGCGGTCGATCTGGAAGACGTCGTTGAGCAGGAAGTTTACGTCTTCGACGGGGGCTTTGTAGATCGGCATGGTGGTCTCCCGGCAAGCCTTGAAGTGATGATGCTGAATTATGATTGAGCAGCGGCGAGCTGCTCCGCCATCAGGCGATGCAGCATGTTGATGGCCTTGAGCGGGCGCACCATCACCTTGAAATTGGTGATCCGACCCTCGGCATCGAAGCTGATGATGTCGACGCCGTTGATCTCGATGCCATCGATCACAGTCTTGAATTCGAGCACGGCGCCGTCGGCGCTGGTCCACTCGCCGACATAGCTGAAGCCGGGACCGCCGAGCACCTTCTCGGCGCTGGCGAGATATTTGAAGGTGATGTCGCGTCCGCGCTGCGGCGAGTGCACGACGGGGCTTTCGAAGATGGCGTCAGGATGCAGCAGGTCCCAGAGCGCTTTCGCATCATGGGACTTCATGAAGGCGTACCAGGAGTCGAGGCCGGTCATTGTCAGGATTGCCTCCCGTGGATCAAAGGCCTTGGCAAGAACTCGAAAACAACCCCATGCACAGTAGCGAGAGGTTGATTCCGCTGCGTTTTCTGGTCGGTTCTTGAGCTCCGACCTTGGGTGGCCGCATATGCACATTGACGCATATGCGTCGATACGCATAAAGTCAAGCTGCTTGATTAAGGTCACAGGGAGGCAAGTCATATGGCGCTGGGCGACGCAATCCTCGCATGCCTGACGGAACGTCCGATGACGGGCTATGAGCTCGCCAAGACCTTCGATTCCTCGATCGGCTTCTTCTGGAAGGCCGACCACCAGCAGATCTATCGCGAGCTCTCCAAGCTGCGCGACCGCGGCTACATCCAGGGCCGCGAGGTCGTCCAGTCCGGCAAGCCCAATAAGCTCATCTATACGCTTACTCCGGAAGGTCGAACAGCGCTGCGGCACTGGTCCGCGCGACCGAGCACCCCGCCCTCGATCAAGGACGACCTGCTGGTGCGGCTGCATGCGCTCGACAGCATCGACATCGAGCCCATCCGCACCGACCTGATGGACCGCCTGGAGCATCACCGCGACCGGCACGAGAATTACGAGCGGATCCTGAAAAAGCGTTTTCCGGAAGGGACGGCATCTGATGTGCTCGACCTCGGCAATCTGCTGCTGCTCCGCCTCGGCGCGCGGCACGAGCAGATGGTGGCCGATTTCTGCGAGGAAGCGCTCGAGGCGCTGTCGGCGATGAGCGGCAAGAGCACGGTGGTCCCGCTGGACGACGGCAAGCGGGAGAAGGGCTGAGCGGCCGGCCCGACGCGAGCTCTCGCCATTTCCTCCGCTGTCATCGCCCGCCTTGTGCGCACTTGCGCACTGGAGCGGGCGATCCAGTATTCCAGAGGCGGCGCGGCTAGAGCCGGGGAGCTGCGGCGTACTGGATGCCCCGCTTTCGCGGAGCATGACACCGGCGGCGCCCCCCTCTTTCCCGCCGCCCAACTTTAAGACACCGGGACTGCGTTCCTTAACCCGTTATTTACCGTAACAGGAAAAAGTCGGTTTTCGAGGCAGACGACCCGCGCCGAATTCGATTGTCTTACAACCGGGACGCGTGGGGAGACTGGAGGCGCCGGGTGGGGCGCCGGAGTCGGAACCGGACAGAGTCATGAATTCGCGCGTATCGTGGAGTGTTGACGGTATCGATCCGTCCGTCAGGGAGCGGGCCGAAGCTGCTGCGCGTCGCGCCGGCATGTCACTCAACGATTGGCTGAACTCAACGCTCGGCGAGACTGCCCCGCCGAACTTTCGCGGGCCTTACGAGCAGCGTCAGGACGAGCGTCAGAACCTGCGTCCCGATCCGCGCGCGCAGCAGATGCCGAGTCAGGAAAGCCGCGAAGTCGCCGACATCCATCAGCGGCTCGACGCGATCACCCAGCAGATCGAACGGATTTCAAAGCCCGCCGCGCCGCGCCAGGACACGTCACGACAAGACGCTTCACGACAAGACGCTTCGCGACCGGACGTCTCGCGCGAGCAGGGCGTCGCCCGCCAGCTCAACGACGCGATCTCGCGGCTCGATGCCCGCCTGTCGCAGATCTCGCGGCCCCCTCAGGCGCAGCGCGCCGCGCCGGTCGAGACGCGCCAGCACCAGGCCGATGCGGTCGAGCGCGCGGCCGCACAAGTCTATCGCAGCTCGCCGCCCTTGAGCCCCGCGTCGTTCGACGTCGCGGTTGCCGAGATCACCGCACGGCAGAGCGAGCTCGACGGCTTTGCGCCGCGGCAGATGCCGCCGCGCGCCGCGCCGTCGATCGCCCCCTCGGCAGCTCCCTATGCGCCACCGATGGCGCCGCCCGCGCCTGCCTATGCTCCGCCGCCACCGCAGCCGGGGCCGGATTTCTCGTCGCTCGAACGCCATCTGCTCAAGATCACGAACCAGATCGAGTCGCTGCAGCGGCCTGATAATACCGAGCAGGCCATCAACGGCTTCCGCGCCGAGCTCGCCGAGATCCGCAACGCCATCACCGAGGCGATGCCGCGCCGCGCCATCGAATCGATCGAGAACGAGATCCGCTCGCTGCACCGTCGCATCGACGAGACCCGCTCCAACGGCACCGACGGCCAGGTGCTCTCCGGCATCGAGCGCGCGCTCGCCGATATCAAGCAGGTGCTGCGCACGCTGACGCCGGCCGAGCAGCTCACCGGCTATGACGAGGCGATCCGCAATCTCGGCACCAAGCTGGATCTGATCCTGCGCGCCAATGACGACCCCACGACGGTGCGCCAGCTCGAAGGCGCGATCTCGGCATTGCGCGGCATCGTCTCGAACGTCGCCTCCAACGAAGCGCTGGCACGGCTCTCCGAGGACGTGCAGCTGCTGTCGTCCAAGGTCGACCAGGTCAATCGCTCCTCGGACCGCGGCGACAGCTTTGCGGTGCTGGAGCAGCGCATCGCCGCGCTCACCGCCGCGCTGGAAACGCGCGAGCGGCCGCAACCGGCCGAGAGCACCGAACATCTGGAAGGCGCAATCCGCGCGCTATCCGACCGTTTCGATCGCATGCAGGTCGGCAACGACTCAGCCTCGACCTTCGCGCATCTCGAGCAGCGGGTCTCCTACCTGCTGGAGCGGATCGAGAGCAATTCCGATTCGCGCGGCGGAAACCTAAGCCGTGTCGAGGACGGGCTGCACGACATCCTGCGCCACCTCGAGCGGCAGCAGGCCACCTATTCCGCGCTCGCGGAGAGCCGAAGCTCGGCGCCGGCTCCCGATTCCGGAATGGTCGATCTCGTCAAGCGCGAGCTGTCCGACATCCGCTACAGCCAGGCCGAAACCAACCGCAGCACGCAGGATTCGCTGGAGGCCGTGCACAACACGCTCGGCCATGTCGTCGATCGTCTCTCAATGATCGAGGGCGATCTGCGCGCGGTGCGCACCGCGCCGCCGGTCCCTGCGCCGATGCCGATGGCTGCGCCCATGCCCGCGCAAGCGTCAATGGCCGCGCCGGTCGAGCCGGCGCCGATGGCGCGCGAGCAGCGGCCGCCGCAGCCGCAGCAACCGAAATACGATCCGAAGCCCGAGCTGCCGAATCCGGCTGCCGCGCAGCAGCCCGCGCACTCGACCTTCGTCGCTGCGCCGCGTGAATTCCATGCTGCCGCGCCCGCGGCGCCGCCGTCGGTGCCGATGGCGCCGGTTCCGCCGCGTGCGATCAGCGAGATCCTCGAGCCGCACACGGCGCCCGCCCGCGCCGCGATCGCGCCCGACCTGCCGCCGGATCATCCGCTCGAGCCCGGCACGCGTCCGAACGGCCGCCCCGCCACGCCGTCCGAGCGCATTGCCGCGTCCGAGAGCGCGATCAGCGAAATCCCCGCCGCGCCGAAGGAACCGGTGTCGTCGTCGAGCTTCATCGCGGCCGCGCGCCGCGCCGCGCAAGCCGCCGCCGCGCAACCGCCGGAGAAGCCGGCCCGCGGCGTCAAGGCCGCGCTCGCGGCCCGCGTCAAGGACAAGGGCCAAGGACAGGGACAAGCACAGGGACAAGCACAGCAAGGCGCCTCGACCATTACCTCGAAGATCCGCTCACTGCTGGTCGGCGCGAGCGTGGTCGTGATCGTGCTCGGCACCTTCAAGATGGCGATGAACCTGCTCGAAGGCGGCAGCGCGCCGCCGTCCCCGCAGGTGATGGAAAATACGTCGAGCCAGCCCGCACCGCAGGCGCCGCCGGTCGAGAGCAAGCCCGCCGCCCCCGAGCAGGTCACGCCGTCGATGACCTCGCCGACGCCGATCGGGAAGCAGTCCCAAAACAATGCGGCGCCGACTGCAACGAACCCCAGTGGAACGGCCTCGGTCGAAATTCCGCCCGCTCCCGCCGTGGCGCCACCCGCGCCCTCCAGCGACGTCACCGGTGCACTGTCGGGCATGAGCCGTGCGCGGCTCGGCATCGTCCAGGTGCCGCCGAGCGAGAAGCTGCCCGACGGCATCGCGGGCCCGGGCCTGCGTACCGCCGCGATGAAGGGCGATGCGACCGCGGCCTATGAGATCGGCGTACGCTTTGCCGAGGGCAAGGGCGTGGCCGCGAATTATGACGAAGCGGCGAAGTGGTACGATCGCGCGGCGCAGGCCGGCGTGGTGCCCGCGACCTTCCGTCTCGGCACGCTCTACGAAAAGGGCCTGGGCGTGAAGAAAGACGCCGACATCGCCCGCCGCTACTACACCCAGGCCGCCGAGCGCGGCAACGCCAAGGCGATGCACAATCTCGCCGTGCTCGACGCCGACGGCGGCGGACGCGGCGCCAACTACAAGAGCGCGGCGCAGTGGTTCCGCAAGGCCGCCGACCGCGGCGTCGCCGACAGCCAGTTCAACCTCGGCATCCTCTATGCCCGCGGCATCGGCGTCGAGCAGAACCTCGCCGAGTCCTACAAATGGTTTACCCTCGCGGCCGGACAGGGCGACGCGGACGCAGCGACCAAGCGCGACGACGTCGCCAAGCGCCTCGACCCGCAGTCGCTCGCCGCTGCCAAGCTCGCGATCCAAACCTTCAGCGCCGAGCCGCAGCCCGACGACGCCGTCAACTTCCAGGGGCCCGCCGGCGGCTGGGACACCGCACCGCAGGCGAACGGCAAACCCGCACCGAAGCCGGTGGCGACGAAGAAATCGGCGTCGGCTGCGCATTGATCGGTCTAGTACGCTCTCCCCTCTTGTCGTCGCCCGGCTTGACCGGGCGACCCAGTATTCCAGAGACGCCGGTTTGATGCGGAGAAGCCACGGCGTACTGGATGCCCCGGTCAAGCCGGGGCATGACAGCGGAGAAGGAGACGAAATCCTCGGCGCGCAGTGAAGCAGCTATCTGATCCCTCTCAGCCCATTCACCACGCACAAATTTCCCGGTCCCGCCCTGCACCAAATTCCGCTATTGAAGGGCGCGGCATGCCCTCCTGCGAGCGCTCCGCGAAATCGATCCGTCTCGCCGGAGCGTGGGTCCGATGCAGCTCTACCTTCCGATCGCCGATCTTCCGGTCAACGTGTTCCTGGTGCTGGCGATGGGCGCGGCCGTCGGCTTCGTCTCCGGCATGTTCGGGATCGGCGGCGGCTTCCTGATGACGCCGCTGTTGATCTTCATCGGCATTGCGCCTGCGGTCGCGGTCGCCTCCGTCGCCAGCCATATCGCGGCCTCGTCGTTTTCCGGCGCGCTCACCTATTGGCGGCGGCGTGCGATCGATCCGGCGCTGGCGAGCGTCTTGCTGTGCGGCGGCGTGACCGGAACGGCATTGGGCGTGTGGACCTTCACGCAGCTCCGCGCGCTCGGCCAGCTCGACCTGATGATCGCGCTCTCTTACGTGGTGCTGCTCGGCACGGTCGGCAGCCTGATGTTCTCCGAGGGCTTGCGCGCGCTGATGCGGACCCGGCGCGGCGCCGTGCCGCCACGGCGAACCCACAACTGGATTCACGGCCTGCCGCTGAAAATGCGGTTCAAGCGCTCGAAGATCTATCTGTCGGTGATCCCGGTGGTCGTCATCGGCATCGTGATCGGCTTCGTCGGCGCGATCATGGGCATCGGCGGCGGCTTCATCCTGGTGCCGATCATGATCTATATCCTGCGGGTGCCGACCTCGACGGTGATCGGGACCTCGATGGTCCTGACGCTCGTCACCATGCTGTTCGCAACCATGCTGCATGCGGCGACCAATCACCTCGTCGACGCCGTGCTGGCGCTGATCCTGATGGTCGGCGGCGTCACCGGCGCGCAATTCGGCGCCCGCGCCGGCCAGAAGATCCGCGGCGAGCAGTTGCGGCTGCTGCTCGGCCTGTTGATCCTATCGGTCGGCGTCCGCTTCGCGGTCGCGCTGGTGATCCGCCCCGAAGACCTCTTCACCATCCGTGAGCTGGGAGTGGGCGGATGATGCGTGCGCTCGCTGCGGCTCTCCTCGTCCTGCTGCTCGGCACGTCCGCGCGGGCCGAGCGGCTGATCGTGTCGGTCTCCAACCATCGCGTCACGGTGACGCCGAACTATTCCGGCGAAGAGCTGGTGCTGTTCGGCTCGGTGGAGAAGGATGCCGCCACGCCCGCCGACCGCACGGCTTACGACCTCGTGGTCACCGTGATGGGCCCGCGCGCCGACATGGTGACGCGGCGCAAGGAGCGCACCTTCGGCATCTGGATCAACACCGACTACCGGCAGTTTTTGCAGGTGCCGAGCTATCTGGCGCTGTTCGCCAATCGCCCGTTCGACAGCATCACCTCGCCCGAGATCGCGCGGCGGCAGCAGATCGGGCTCAACAACGTGCTGCTGACCCAGCGCGTCAGCGGCGACTACGCCGACGTGGTGCCGAACGATGCGTTCCGCTCCGCCTTCATCCGCCTGCGCACCCAGCGCGGGCTCTATCGCGAGGATGCGAGTGCGGTGACGTTCCTGACGCCGACGCTGTTCCGCACCGGCATCCCGCTGCCGGCGGAGGTCCCGATCGGCACCTATGAGGTCGAGATCAAGCTGTTCGCGAATGGCGCCTTCGTCGGTAAGACCGACACCGCATTCGAGATCGTCAAGGTCGGGTTTGAACAGTTCGTGGCCAACACCGCACGGCAGAACGGGCTGGTCTACGGCCTGGTCACGGCGGCGATGGCGCTGATGACGGGATGGATGGCGTCGATTGTTTTCAGGAAGGATTGAGTTAGGCGCGCAAACTGCCACCACGCCGTCATGCCCGGGCTCGTCCCGGGCATCCACGTTCTTACACTCGGCAATAAAGACGTGGATGGCCGGGTCAAGCCCGGCCATGACGACGAGGAGAGCGTTCGCCGCACCTCACATCACGGCGCCTCCATCACCGTCGGCACACCGGGCTCCAGCAGCCGCAGCCGCGTCCCGAACCCGAGCACGTCGAACGTCTTGCGCAGGTCCTCGCTGTTCTGGCGGAAATGCGCCCAGCCCTCGGTATGCACGGGCACGATCATCGCGTCGGGGAAGGCGCGCGCGGTCTCGATGGTGTCGTTGGTGTCCATGGTGAGATGAAACGGCCCGCGCGTTTGCGCCGCGCCCGCGAACGGCAGCACCACGCCGCATTTGAAGCGGCGCGCGACCTCGGCGACGCCGTCGAACCAGGTGGTGTCGCCGCTGATATAGACCGGGCGCGTGTCCTTGCGGCTCGACTGCACCACGAAGCCGATGACGTCGCCCGACAGCGGCTCGATGCCGGCCGGGCCGTGGCGCGCCGGCGTCGCGGTGATGGTCAGCGTGTTGCCGTCGCCGTCTTTCAGATGCGCGGTCGCCCAGGGCGCCAAGCCCTCGACATGACCGCCGAGACGCCTGGCACCGGCCTCAGTCGTCAGCGCGCGCGGTGCTTTGAGCAGATATTCCCGGCCGGAATTGTCGAGATTGTCCGCATGCTGATCGTGGCTGAGCAGCACGGCATCGATCGGGCCGACCGCATCGGCCTTCATCGCCGGACCGATGGTCTTCTCCAGCTTCACATGCGGCAGCTGATAGGCGCCGGGGGCGTCGAAAGTGGGATCGGTGAGCAGGCGAAAGCCGTCGATCTCGATCAGCGCGGTGGGGCCGCCGATCAGGGTGATGGAAACAGGCATGAGGGACCTCCTCTTACACGACGGGCTTTGCGGGGCGCGTCACCAGGTAAATGCCGAGCGCCACCGGAATGATCCCCAGCAAGTCACGCGCTTCGACGTGCTCGCCCAGCACGAGATACGCGAACAGCATGCCGAGCGGCGGCATCAGGAAATGATAGGCACTGGCCGCGGTCGCGCCACACACTTTCAGGAGATGAAACCAGAGCCAGTAGGCCAGGATCGAGCCGCCAAGCACGAGAAAGGCGAAGGCGCCGATCAGGCTCGGCGTGAAATCGATCGCGTGAACGTCGGCGAAGGTGAGCGCGACCGGCGTCAGCACGATGCCGGCGGCGAGATTCTGCACGCCGTTGCCGATCCACAGCGACCCCTTGGGCGCGAGCAGCTTGAACAGGATGGTGCCGGCGACGATCGACGCGAGCGAGGCCAGGGTGAAGAGGATGCCGTGCAGGCTGTCGGTGCCGACCGACAGGCGATGCCAGACAATGAGGGTGACGCCGATGATGCCGAGCAGGAGGCCGCTCGCCTTGCGCCAGGTCATGCCCTCGCCGAGCAAAAGCGCGGCGAGCGCGGCCGTGAACACCGGGTTGGCCGAGACGATCAGGCCGCCGAGGCCGGCGGAGACCGATTGCAGGCCGGTGTAGCCGAGCCCGAGATAGAGCGCGTTGTTGGCGATGCCGAGCACGGCAAAGATCACGGCATCGCGCCACGACAATGACCAGTCGCCGCGGATAGCCGTGGCACCGAGGATCAAGACGCCCGCGAGCGAGAAACGCGCGGCGAGCAGGATGAGCGGCGGGCAATGGGTGACGCCGATCTTGCCGGCGACAAAGGCATAGCTCCAGAGCAGGCAAAACAGTCCGATAGCGAGCGGCAAAGTGTTGAAGCGGCTACGTGGGACGGCGACCGAGGGGGCGAGCGACATGTGGGCATTCTCCTAGGCCCTCGATCTAGGGATCGGGCTTGTCATTTGGAAATTAAATGATTAACTCGCAATCAGTGGCTTTTCGAATGGAGGCAGCCATGCTCGATCTGGAGCTCCTGCGCAGCTTCGTCTCGGTGGTCGAGGCCGGTGGCTTCACCCGCGCCGGCGAGCGCGTCCACCGCACGCAATCGACCGTCAGCCAGCAGATCAAGCGGCTGGAGGAGGATGTCGGTCAGGTGCTGCTGCACCGTGACGGCAAGGATGTGCGCCCGACCGAGGCCGGCGAACGGCTGCTGTCCTATGCGCGGCGTCTGCTCACGCTCGCAGAGGAGGCGCGCGACGTGCTGCGCGACGAAGGCGAAGGCGCGATCCGGCTCGGCATCCCCGAGGATTTTGCGGCGTATCGGCTGGCAAAGCTGCTGGGCGCCTTCTCGCGCTCGCATCCGAACCTGCGGCTCGATGTGCGCGCCGACCAGAGCAAGAATCTGTCCCGCGACCTCGAACGCGGCGAGCTCGACCTTGCGCTGTTCAAGCGCGAGGCCGGCGCGAAGGGCGCGATCGCGGTGTGGCCGGAGCGGGTGCACTGGGTCACCAGCAAGAGCCATCCGGTCGATTTCAACGCGTCCTCGGTGCCGCTGATCGGCTTTCCGCCCGGCTGCCTCTACCGCGCCGGCGCGATCCATGCGCTGGAAAGCGCCGGCCGGGCCTGGCACATGTCCTATTCGTCATCGAGCCTCGCCGGCATCCAGGCCGCGGTCGCCGCCGGCATGGGCCTGAGCATCTTGTCGGAGATGTCGATCCAGGCCGACCATCGCGTGCTGACGGCCAAGGACGGCTTTGCGCCGATCAACCGCACCGAGGTGGCGCTGATGGCCGCGCCGAACGCCAGCTCCGCGACGCTGCGGCTGGCGGATCGCCTCGCGGAGTTCTGCGAGGACGTGCAGGCGAAGGCGGCGTGAATTTGCGGGATTGGTAGGGTGGGCAAAGGCGCAAAGCGCCGTGCCCACCATCGTTCAGCGGGTGTTGCAGATGGTGGGCACGCTACCGCTTTGCCCACCCTACCAGAGCGCGCCCCTCAGGAGCACCGCGACGCCGCGATCGCGTGGACACGCCGGTCGCCGAGCAGATGCGCGACAAAACTGGTCTCCGGAAAGATCTTTGCAAACGCCGCATCGCGGATGCTTAAGCCCCCCGCATAGGCGCCGAAGGCGGGCATCACGGCGCGCATGCCGTCGCTGGCGAAACAACGCCGCTCCATCGAGCGGCCGCGCGCGGAGACGCGGGCCTTGGGATGGAGATGGCCGGCGATCTCGCCATGCGCGCCGGTCGGCTCGTGGCGGAACGTGATCGGACCGATCGCGACTTCATCGGCGACGGTGCCACCGAGATCGCGCGGCAGCATGGGATCGTGATTGCCCGAAATCCAGATCCAGTCGCGCCCGCTCTGGAGCGCTGCGACGGCATCGCGATCATCCGCCGAGAGGCGCTCATGCGCAGAACGATCGTGAAAGCTGTCGCCGAGCGCGATGACGATTTTGGGATCATGGCGGGAGATGACAGCAGCGAGCCGGCTCAACGTCGCCAGCGTGTCATAGGGCGGCAGCAGCACGCCGCGGGTGGCGAAGCTGGAACCCTTTTCGAGATGCAGGTCGGAAACGACGAGCAGGCGCTGCTCGTCCCAGAACAGGGCGCCGGAGAGATCGGCGTGAAACGGGACGCCTGCGACGTCGACGCTGCGCGTCGTCGCCACCGAAAATGCTGCTTGCTCCGTCATGGCCGGGCATAGCCGTTCGAAGAACGGCGTCGCTTCCGCTCGCCTGTGCCCGGCCATCCACGTTCTTGCCGTGGAGGCAAAGTCGTGGATGCCCGGGACAAGCCCGGGCATGACGATGTGGATGGATCAGCGCGCCTCACTGGCAAATTCTCTACGACATCGCCTCTTTGACCAGCTCGTCGGCGGCCTCGGCCAACAGCTCGTCGCCAGCTTCGCCATAAACTGACTCGCGGCCGATTTCCAGCATCACGGGAACGGCGAGCGGGGAGACGTGGTCGAGTTCCCGATGGGTGATGCGGCCCTTGATGCGGGTCAGCATGTCGCCGAGCCGGCGCAGATCAAGCAGCCCGGTGGCGGCATCGGCGCGCGCGGCGCGCAGCAGGACGTGGTCGGCCTGATGCTTGCGCAGCACGTCGTAGACGAGATCGGTCGAGAACAGCACCTGGCGGCGGCTCTTCTCCTCGCCGGTGTGGCGGCGCGCGATCAGGCCGGAGATGATCGCGCAATTGCGGAAGGTGCGCTTCATCAGCGCCGATTCGGCGAGCCAGGCCTCGAGATCGTCGCCGAGCATATCAGGGTCGAACAGCGTGTTGAGATCGAGCTTGCCGTTCCGGATCATGAACGACATATCGCCGAGCCCCCAGATCGCCACCGCATATTCGTTGGCGACGAAGCCGAGCGGGCGGGCGCGAACGCGTTCCAGCCGGCGCGTCAGCAGCATGCCAAGGGTCTGGTGCGCGAGGCGGCCTTCGAAGGGATAGCAGACGATGTAATGCTTGCTGGCGCGCGGAAAGCTTTCCACCAACAGCTCGCGCACCGCAGGCACGCGCGAGACGTCCTTCTGCTGAGACAGCCAGTCGCGGACCTGCTCCGGCAAACTCGTCCATGCGCGCCCGTCGTCAAGCAGGCGGCGGACACGCTCGGCGAGATAGGTCGAGAGCGGAAACTTGCCGCCCATATAGGACGGCACCTTGGGGTCCTTGTCATGGGCGCGCGAGACATAGACCTGATCCTCGACCAGGGTTTCGTAGCGGACCACCTCGCCGCTGAAGACGAAGGTGTCGCCCGGACTCAGGCCCTCGATGAAGGCCTCCTCGATCTCGCCGAGCAACCTGCCGCCGCGCGCGATCACGCCCGTGGAGCCGGCACCGCCGCCGCGCGAGCGCACCAGCCGCACCTTCAGCATGTCGTCCTCGACGATGGTGCCGACATTCATCCGGTAGCTCTGCCGCACTTTTGGATTGGCGACGCGCCAGCGGCCCTCCTTGTCCTGCTTGATGCGGGCGAAGCGTTCATAGGTCTTCAGCGCGTAGCCGCCGGACGCGACGAAGTCGACGACGTCGTCGAAATCCTGCCGCGTGAGATCGGCGTAGGGCGCGGCGGTACGCACTTCGTCGTAAAGCTCCCCGGAGAAAAACGGCTCGCCGCAGGCGCAGCCGAGCACGTGCTGGGCCAGCACGTCGAGGGCACCAATGCGCAGGGGCGGCGTGTCCTGCGCATTTTCGGCGATGGCGTCGATGGCGACGCGGCACTCCAGCACCTCGAAGCGATTGGCCGGCACCAGCACGGCGCGCGAGGCTTCGTCGAGGCGATGGTTGGCGCGGCCGATCCGCTGCATCAGGCGCGACGCGCCCTTCGGTGCGCCGATATTGACGACGAGGTCGACATCGCCCCAGTCGACGCCGAGGTCTAGAGAGGACGTGCAGACCACGCCGCGCAATCTGCCGGCCGACATGGCGTCCTCGACCTTGCGCCGCTGCGCGACGTCGAGCGAGCCGTGATGCAGCGCGATTGCCAAGTTGTCGTCGTTCATGCTCCAGAGGTTCTGGAACAGCATCTCGGCCTGGCTGCGGGTGTTGACGAACACCAGCGTGGTCCTGTTCGCCTTGATCAGCTGGTAGATTTCGGGAAGCGCATGGCGCGCGCTGTGGCCGGCCCAGGGCAGGCGCTCGCGTGTATCCAGCATCTCGACCAACGGCGGCGCCGCGCCGCCGGCGATGACGACGTCGGCGGATACGGCCTGGTCCTTCGCCTGCGGCACCAGGAAGCGGGCCAACGATTCCGGCTCGGCCACCGTTGCGGACAGCCCGATCGCGCGCATCTGCGGCGCCAGCCGCCACAGCCGCGCAAGGCCGAGCGACAAGAGATCGCCGCGCTTCGACGTCACCAGCGCATGCAGCTCGTCGAGCACGATGCGATTGAGCGAGGAGAACAGGAACGGCGCGTCATCGGAGGACAGCAGCAGCGCGAGCTGCTCGGGCGTCGTCAGCAAAACGTCCGGCGGATAGCGCCGCTGCCGCTGGCGCCGCGACACCGGTGTATCGCCGGTGCGGGTCTCGATCTTGATCGGCAGGCTCATCTCGGCAACCGGCCGCTCCAGATTGCGCGCGATGTCGACGGCGAGCGCTTTCAGCGGCGAGATGTAGAGCGTGTGCAGGCCGCCGCTGCGTTGCACGGCGCGGCCGGAGGAGACAACGGATTTCGCGGGAGAGGTCGGCGCGGCACTCAGCTCCACCAGCGTCGGCAAAAATCCGGCCAGCGTCTTGCCGGCGCCGGTCGGCGCGATCAGCAAGGCCGAGCGGTCCTCGCGCGCCTTCTCCAGCAGTGCGAGCTGATGCTCGCGCGGCGACCAGCCGCGGGCCGCAAACCACTTTTGGAAGCGGTCGGGCAGCAGCGTGGCCGGCTCGGCCGGGATTTTGAGGATGCGGGGCGGCACGGCTTCACAGGTAAGCCGTGGGGACGGGTTCGTCGAGGGGTGGGAAGCCCCTACTCCGACATCGGCTTGTCCGAGATATCCCAATCCTTGCCGCTGAAGATCGAGATGAACAGCGTCTTCATCGGCGTGTAGTCGTCGGGCGTATAGTCGTAGGTGACGCCGTCGAGGAAGTAGGGCGAGTGGAAGCCTTTCAGCGTCGAGGCCTGCTTCAGCACGTTGGCGCGGGTGAGCTCGTCGCCGCAGCGGCGCAGGATCTCGCCCATGGTGACGGCCTGGCCGTAGCCGGCGAACGCGATGGTATTGTCGGGGTCGATGGTCGGGATGTACCTCTTGCGCAGCTCCTCGAACGCCATCACGTCCGGGTCCTTCTCCCATTTCGGCAGGCCGACCTCCTTGTTGTAGCGGATGGCGACGATGCCGGCGGCGTTCTCCAGGCCCGCGGCATTGAGGATCGAGCGACCGGTCGAGCCCGCCGACAACAGCTGCAGCGGCTTCCAGCCGAGCTCGGCGACCTTGCGGATCGACTGCGACGACGCCTTGCCGGTGGAGATATTGTAGAACACGTCGGCGCCCGATTTCGAGAGATTGATGAGCTGGGAATCGACGGTGGGATCGGTGAGATCGTAGGTCTGCTCCATGATCACCGATGCGGTGCCGCCGGCATCGGCCAGCACCTTCTTGAACGGACCGAGGAAGTCGCGGCCGAAATCGTCGTTCTGGTAGAGGATGCCGACCTTGGCATTCGGCTTCACGGCGACGACATGCCGCGCCAGGATGCGCGCCTCGGTCGGATAAAGCGGCAGGCCCGCCATCGTCCACTTGAACTCTTTCGGGTTATTCCACTTCGACGCGCCGGTGTTGAGCAGCAGCTGCGGCACGCCCTTGGAGTTCAGGTATTTGTGCACGGCGGTCTGCGGCGCGGTGCCGAGCGAGCCGTAGAGCGCAAGCACCTCCTCCTGCTCGACCAGACGCCGCGTCGCCTCGACGCATTTCGATGCGCTGTAGGCGTCGTCCATGGTGAGAAACTTGATCTTGCGCCCGTTGATGCCGCCCTTCTCGTTCAGCATCTGGAAATAGGCCTCGCCGATGCGCCCGAGCACGCCGTAGAGCGAGCCGGGACCGGAATGCGGCACGGTCTGCCCGATCTTGACCTCGCTGTCGCTGGCGCCGGCATCGTATTTCTTCTCGGCAGCCCAGACTGAGGGCGCGGGCAGGACGGACGCGGCAATGGTGGCGAGCGCGGCGGCGCTGACATCGCGCCGCGATGGATTTGTCGTCATTGTTGTTTCTCTCCCTAACGCGCGCATTGTGCTGGCTTCGCGGCACGGCTCGCAAGTAGGAAGTTCGTCGCTGGGCGGCGCAATGACGCTTAAATTGCCGGGTGTTTAGCGCCTAGACTCAAGTTTTCTCGGCGACGACGACGATACCGCGCACCGGCTCGTTGTTCTCGATGCGCGGCGACGCCGGCTCCAGCGTCAGCAGCTTCAGCCCGGCCTTCGCAAGCGCGCCGCGGACATATTCCGCCGCATGGGCATAGCGCAGGCCTTCGCCGAGCACGATGCCGCTGCCGTCATGCGTCTCCAGCGTGAAGGCGAGCACGCCGCCTGACACCAGCACGCGCCTGGCTTCGGTGAGCACCGGCGCAAGGTCTGAGAGATAGACGAACGCGTCCGCGGCGACGACGAGGTTCGCGCTGGCATCGGCCTTGCTGCGCAGGCCCTCTATCATGTCCGCGACCTCGAGCTCGGCATAGAGCGCGGTGGCACGCGCTTCCTTGATCATGCCGGGCGACAGGTCGATGCCGATGAAATGGTCGACCTGTCTGGCGAAGGCCGCTGCCGCGAGTCCCGTGCCGCAACCGAGGTCGACGGCGCGCTTGAACAGGGCCGGCTTCTTCGCGGCGCCGCGGGCGGCGAGCACCGCCTTGAAAATCAGCGACGGCGCGCGATAGCCGAGATCGTTGACCAGTGTGTGCTCGAAGCGCGGCGCATATTGGTCGAACAGCGCCTGCACATAGGCTTTTGGCATCTCCGCCATCTCGGTGTCGCCGAGCCGGATCAGATGCAGGCGGGCGCCGTGCTGGTCCCCGGGATCGCACCGGCGCGCTTCGCGGAACGCCGCAATCGCCTTGTCGCGCTCGCCGAGCTGCTGGCGGATTTCGCCGAGCGTGAACCAGGCCGAGGTGAAGTCAGGCGCAAGCTCGATTGCCTGTTCGATGAGATCGGCGGCGGCGGGCAGATCGCCCTTGAGCTGGAGGTCGCGCGCGAACTCGAAACGGCGGTCGGCCATGAGATCGCCGGAGGTCAGAAACAGGCGGAGCGGCATTGGGAACCAGGAAGCGAAGCGGGTGGCGACTCGAAGATGCGGTGGAGCGACCTATATATCAGGCATGCGGCCGCAAGACATCCTGTTGCCAACTGCTGACGGCCTGTGCTGCAGGCCCGGCAAATTCCATATCGATCCCATCCGCCCGGTCGAGCGGGCCGTGATCACTCACGGCCATTCCGACCATGCCCGGGCCGGCCATGGCGCCGTGCTGGCGACGCAGGAAACGCTGGACATGATGCGGCTGCGCTATGGCGAGAATTTTGCCGGCTCGACGCAGACCATCAGCTATGGCGAGGAAATCCGGCTCGGCGACACAAGCGTGAAATTCCACCCGGCCGGTCATGTGCTCGGCTCGGCGCAAATCGCTGTCACCTGCAACGGCACCTGCATCGTCGCCTCCGGCGACTACAAGGACGCGCCCGACCCGACCTGCGTACCGTTCGAGTTGGTGCCCTGCGACGTCTTCATCACCGAGGCCACCTTTGGCCTGCCGGTATTTCGCCATGGCGATGCCGCGGACGAGGTGAACAAGCTGCTGGCCTCCGTCGCCTTGTTTCCCGAGCGCGCGCATCTCGTCGGCGCCTACTCGCTCGGCAAAGCCCAGCGCGTGATCGCGCTGCTGCGCCAGGCCGGCTATGACGCGCCGATCTATCTGCATGGCGCGATGGAGTCGATCACGCATTACTACCAGAGCCGCGGCATCGACCTCGGCGAGCTCAGGCCGGTGATGGGCGTGAAGAAGGCGGCGCTCGCCGGCACCATCACGCTCGCACCGCCCTCGGCGACCTCCGACATCTGGACGCGGCGCTTCCCCGATCCCGTCACCGCGTTCGCATCGGGGTGGATGCGCGTGCGTGCCCGCGCGCGGCAGCGCGGCATCGAATTGCCGCTGGTGATCTCCGACCACGCCGATTGGGACGGCCTCACCGCGACGATCACTGCGACCGGCGCCGGCGAGATCTGGGTCACCCACGGCCAGGAAGACGCGCTGGTGCATTGGTGCAAATCACGGGGTTTACAGGCGCAGCCGCTCGATCTCGTCGGCTACGGCGAGGAGGAGGAGAGCGAGACGCCGGTTCAGGGCGAGGCCGAGGCATGAACCGCTTCGCCGAGCTCTTGGACCGTCTCGCCTACGAGCCCGGCCGCAACAACAAGCTGCGCCTGCTCACCCGCTACTTTCGCGAGGTCGGCGATCCCGACCGCGGCTACGCACTGGCCGCGCTCACCGGCGCGCTCAGCTTCAAGCATGCCAAGCCGGCGCTGATCCGCGATCTCATTGCGTCGCGCACGGATGAGGTACTGTTCGGGCTGAGTTACGATTACGTCGGCGATCTCTCGGAGACGGTCGCGCTGATGTGGCCGCGGGCGGCCCTGGCCGCCCACAACAACCCGCCTCCCCCGACCCTCACCGAGGTCGTCACCACGCTGCGCACGCTCGGCAAGACCGAATTGCCGAAGCAGCTCGAACGCTGGCTCGACGAGCTTGACGAGACCGGCCGCTGGGCGCTGCTCAAGCTCGTCACCGGCGCGTTGCGCATCGGCATCTCCGCACGCCTGGCGAAGACCGCGGCCGCCGCGCTCGGCGACAAGGACCCGCATGAGGTCGAGCTGATCTGGCCGGGCCTCAGCCCCCCCTATCTCGACCTGTTCGCCTGGCTGGAAGGCCGCGGTGAAAAACCGGTCAATCGCGATCCCGCGCCGTTCCGCCCCGTGATGCTGGCGCATGCGATCGAGGACGGCGATTTCGCGAGCCTCGATCCCGCCGACTACGTCGCCGAATGGAAATGGGACGGCATCCGCGTGCAGGCGGTGGCCGGCCGCGACGAGCGCGGGCAAATCACGGCGCGACTTTATTCGCGCACCGGCGAGGACGTCACCGGGAGCTTTCCGGACCTGGTGCCGTCTTTGCGCCTGCCGGGCGCGATCGACGGCGAGCTGCTGATCCTGCGCGAAGGGCGCGTCCAGAGCTTCAACGTCCTGCAACAACGCCTCAACCGCAAGGTCGTCTCGCCAAGACTGATCAAGGAGTTCCCGATCCACCTTCGCGCTTACGATCTGCTCGGCGACGACGAGAACGATCTGCGCGAGCTGCCGTTCGCCGAACGGCGCGAGCGGCTGGAGACGTTCGTCGCAAAGCTTGGCGATCCCCGCATCGATCTTTCGCCCACCGTCGACTTCGCAAGCTGGGACGGACTCACCGCCGCCCGCGCCGATCCCGCGAGCGCTGGTGCGGGCGCGGATGCCGACGCCGTCGAGGGCGTGATGCTGAAGCGGCGCGACGCGCCCTATCTACCGGGACGGCCGAAAGGGCCGTGGTGGAAGTGGAAGCGGGATCCGCACATCATCGATGCCGTGCTGATGTATGCGCAGCGCGGCCACGGCAAGCGTTCGTCCTATTATTCCGACTATACTTTTGGCGTCTGGACCGAGACCGAGAACGGCGACGAGCTGGTGCCGGTCGGAAAAGCCTATTTCGGCTTCACCGACGAGGAGCTGCTGCAGATCGACCGCTTCGTCCGCCGCAACACCACCGAAAAGTTCGGCCCCGTCCGCCATGTCGTGCACGAGGGCGACAAGGGGCTGGTGCTGGAGGTCGCCTTCGAGGGGCTGCAGCGCTCGCCGCGGCACAGATCCGGCGTCGCCATGCGCTTTCCCCGCATCAGCCGGCTGCGCTGGGACAAGCCGCCGCGGGAGGCCGACCGGCTGGAAACGCTGGAAAGAATGCTGAAGGCGGACGAATCCCTACCAACAATTAAGGTTGCAGGATCCGCCGATGGCCATTGACGGGGAAATGCGGGTTCCCCATGTCCCCCGCCGTGACCTATAATCGGGACGAATCCCCGCGAGGAGTTTTCTGAGATGGCCCACGACGTCAGAGATTTGCCGGCCGGCCGCAGCGATGGCCTGCACCGCTTTCTCGGCGGCTCGCCGCTGGCGGTCGCGTTTCGCCTGGTGCTGCTCTCGATCCTGGTCGGCGTCGTGCTGGCCGCGATCGGCTTCGATCCGTGGAATATCCTCATCAGCATTCGTCTGCTGTTCCAGCGGCTGTGGGATCTCGGCTTCGATGCCGTGAGCTGGCTGTGGCGCTACTTCCTGCTCGGCGCGGTCATCGTGATCCCGATCTGGCTGCTGTCGCGCGTGTTCGGCTCGCCGCGCCGCTAAGTCGTTATTTTTGAGCATGATCTTGTCGGAAAACCGCTTCACACTTTTCCGGATCATGCTCCAGGGAGTGCGCAGCCGATGCAACTGCGTTTCGTCGGCTGCGGTGATGCCTTCGGCTCGGGCGGCAGGCTCAACACCTGTTTCCACGTTTCAGGGCGCGAAACGAATTTCCTGATCGATTGCGGCGCGTCGGCCCTGCCGGCGCTGAAGCGGCTCGAGATCGATCGCAACGACATCGATCTCATCCTGATCACGCATTTCCACGGCGACCATTTTGCCGGCTTGCCCTTCCTTGTGCTCGATGCCCAATTCTCGCGGCGGACGCGGCCGCTCACTATCGCGGGTCCGCAAGGCATCGAGACGCGGCTGACGCAGGTGATGGAAGCGCTGTTCGAGCTTTCCTCGAAGACCAAGCAGCGCTTCGCGCTGAACATCGTCGAACTCGCCCCCGAACAAAGCCAAAGCTTCGGCCCGGTGAATGTGACGCCCTGTCCTGTCGTGCATGGCGAATCCGGCGGGCCCTTCCTCGCCTATCGCGTCGAGGCCGAGGGCCGCACGCTGGCCTACAGCGCCGACACCGAATGGACGGAGACGCTCATTCCGCTGGCGCATGGCGCCGACCTTTTCATTGCCGAAGCGTATATGTACGACAAGGTGGTCAAGAACCATCTCAGCCTGAAGACCCTGGAACAGCATTTGCCAGCCATCGGCCCAAAACGCCTCGTCCTCACCCATATGAGCGACGACGTGCTGTCGCGTCTCGACGAGGTCGCGCATCTTGCTGCCGAAGACGGCATGGTGCTGGTGTTCTGACATGCACGCGCCCGTTCATCCCAGGGTCGGCTCCCGCCAGGTGTTCGCCATCGCGGGTCCTGCGATGGTCGCGAACCTAACCACGCCCCTGATCGGCGTGGTCTCGACCACCGCGATCGGCCGGCTGGACGATGCCGCGCTGCTCGGCGGCGTCGCGATGGCCTCCGTCATCTTCGACTGCCTGTTCTGGCTGTTCGGCTTCCTGCGCATGAGCACGCTCGCCTTCACTGCTCAGGCGCTCGGCGCGGGCGAGGCCCGCGAGCAGACCGTGATCCTGGTGCGCGGCTTCATCGTCGCCGGCCTGATCGGCGGCGCACTGATTGCGCTGCAATTGCCGCTGGCCGGCGTGCTGTTCGACCTGATGGGCGGCAGCGCGGGCGTGACGCGCGCCGCAAAAACCTATTTCATGATCCGGATCTGGTCGTCGCCGTTCGCGTTCGCGAACTACGTCATTCTCGGCTGGCTGGTCGGACAGGCCCGCGCCAATCCGGCGCTCGCGCTCCAGGTCGTCATCAACCTCATCAACATGGCGGCGACGATTCTGCTGGTGCTGGTCTACGACACCGGCATTGCGGGTGCGGCGATCGCCGCCCTGCTGTCGGAGGGTATCGGTTTCGTGCTCGGCGTCATCGTGTGCCGGCGCTATGCGTATGGCGGCTTTGCCGTTCCCCGCGCAACGCTGCTCGATCGCGCAAAGCTGATGCGACTGCTGGCGGTCAACTCCGACATCATGATCCGCACCGCGGCGCTGATCACCGTCTTCCTGTTCTTCACCGCCAAAGGCGCGCGCGCCGGCGACGTGACGCTGGCCGCGAACTCCGTGCTCAACAATTTCCTGCTGGTCAGCGCCTTCTTCCTCGACGGCCTCGCCAACGCCGCCCAGCAGCTCTGCGGCCGCACTTTTGGCGCGCGCGATGCCAGGGGCTTTGCCGATTCGACCCGGCTGGTGCTGCTGTGGGGCCTCGGCTTCGCCATCGTCGTCGCAGTGCTGTTCGCGCTGTTCGGGCCGAACCTGATCAACTTCATGACCGCGAGCGAAGACGTCCGCCGCGCCGCGCGCGAATTCCTGGTGTTCATCGTGCTGGCACCGATCCCCGGCGTATTCGCCTTCGGCTTCGACGGCATCTATGTCGGCGCCACCTGGGCGCGCGAGATGCGAAACCTGATGCTGACCTCGCTCGCGATATTCGCAGGCGTGTGGTGGGCGCTGCAATCCCTGGGCAATGCCGGGCTGTGGTGCGCGCTGATCACGTTCTATGTCGCCCGCGGCGGCTTGCAGGGCGCACGGTATCCGGCGCTGTATCGGGCGACGTTCCCGAAATCGTAGCGATCGTGTCCCGGACGCGCTGCAGCGTGAAACGCTGCTCCGCAGGGCCGGGACCCAGCGGCTTGTGGGCCCCGGCTCTGCAGCGCACCGCTGAAGAAGCGCTGCGCTGCGTCCGGGGCACGAGACCGCGCTACATCCCCGGCCAGTCTTCCGCCGTCAGCGTCGCCGCATCGGCGCCGACGATCTCGGACAGCGAATCCCGCCCCGTGCGCAGCAGCGTCGAGGTCAGATCGCGCTTGATCTCGTCGACGAGGCCGAGGCCCTTGTAGACCAGCGATGAATAGAGCTGGATCAGGCTGGCACCGGCGCGGATTTTTGTCAGCGCCGCACCGCCGGAGTCCACGCCACCGACACCGATCAGCGGGAACGCGCCCTCGACGCGCACATAGGTCTCGGCGACCATGCGCGTCGACAGGCGAAACAGCGGCCGGCCGGACAGGCCGCCCTGCTCCTTCGACCGCATTTCCTCGCGTAGCGTGCTCGGCCGCGCGATGGTCGTGTTCGACACGATCATGCCGTCGACCTTGCGTGAGCGCGCGACCTGCACGACGTCGTCGAGCTGGGCAAGGCTGAGATCGGGTGCGATCTTCAGCAGCACCGGCGTATCGCCGGCGCTCTCGCGCACCCGATCGCGCGCATCGATCACGCGTCCGAGGAGATCGTCGAGCAGCGCGCCTTCCTGCAGATTGCGCAGCCCCGGCGTGTTGGGCGAGGACACGTTGACGGTGAAATAGCTCGCAACCGGCGCAAAGGTCTCGATCAGCTTGACGTAGTCGGCGACGCGGTCGGGCGAATCCTTGTTGGCGCCGACATTGACGCCGACGATGCCGCCATGTTGCGCGCGGGCCGCCAGCCGGCGCAGGGCTACTTCCGCGCCGTCATTGTTAAAGCCCATGCGGTTGATGATGGCCTCGTCACGCTCGAGGCGAAACAGTCGCGGTCGCGGATTGCCTGCTTGCGGCTTCGGCGTGACCGAGCCGATCTCGACGAAGCCGAAGCCTAATCGCAGCAGCCCGTCCGGCACTTCCGCACTCTTGTCGAAGCCCGCGGCCATGCCGATCGGGTTGGGAAAGTTCAGCCCGAAGGCGCGCACCGCGAGTTTTGGATCGTCCGGCCGCGGCTTCATCGGCGGCAGGAAGCGCAGTCCCTGGATCGCAAGACGGTGCGCGTCCTCCGGATCGAGCCAGCGCAACACCGGCAGCGAGAAGGCGTCGAAAGCGCGGATCACGGGGCAAGCTCCGGGGTGTCGTGGCTGCCATCGGAGCGCATGTTGAGATTGATCACCGAGAGCACCGCGCCGAGATCGAGCTCGCCATAGAGATGCGGGAACAGCTCGTCATTGCGCGAGCGCTCCCAACGGAGCTCGGCTCCGAGCGCGTCGCCGTCGATCTCGACCAGGAACAGCGCACGCTGGCCGAAATAATGCTTGCGCAAAGTCTCCGGAACCTGGGCGGCGGTCGAGAAATGGATGAATCCATCGCGCTCGTCATCCGCGCTGCCCCGGTACACGCCCTGCCGTTCCGCCTCGCGCCAGGCCGAGGCCGGACAGATTTTGTAGATCTTGACCAATGCTTACTGGAGCCCTTTGAGTCTCTTGGGGTTTTTCGTCTCTTCCGGGTCTGAAAACCCGGGCGCGACCGTAAAGGCCACACCTCTCGAACTCAAGAGTTAGAGCCTATTCCGTTCCGATTTCATCGAAACGGAGCTCTAAATTTGTTTTGACGCGTTTTCTTGACGCGAACCGGTACCCACTTCGCTTGAAAACGCTTTCCTCGTCGCCCCTTGCGCGAAAAACGGAAAACCGGTTGATTTGAGGACAGTTTTCCTGAGTTGCGACGGGCTGGACCTTCCATGGTCAAGCAGGCCAAAGCGCAGAGGATGCTGACCCACGACCAGATCTGGGCCGCGCTGGACCAACTGGCTGCGCGCGCAGGGCTGTCGTCGTCCGGCCTTGCCAAGCGGGCCGGGCTCGATCCCACCACCTTCAACAAGTCCAAGCGCGTCACCTCCGACGGCCGCGCGCGCTGGCCCTCGACCGAATCGATCGCGAAGGCACTGGCGGCCGCGGAGTCCTCGATCGACATTTTCGCCAGGCTGATCGGTGATGATGCTGGCGACGGCCGTGCCGTGCCGCTGCTCGGCTTCGCGCAGGCAGGCTTAAGCGGCGCGTTCGACGAATCCGGCTTTCCGTCCGGCAAGGGCTGGGGCGAGATCGCGCTGCCGAACGCCGAGGACAACCACGCCTTTGCGCTGAAGATTTCCGGCGACGCGCTCGCGCCCGCCTATCGCGACGGCGACGTCATCCTGGTCTCGCCTGGCGCACCGATCCGCAAGGGCGATCGCGTCGTGGTGAAGGCGAAGGCGGGCGAAATGATGCTCGCGATGCTGAAGCGCCGCACGGCGAAGGCGCTGGAATTGCAGCCGCTCGATGCGACGCAGGGAGAGCGGACGATGGCAGCGAGCGATGTTGCATGGATCGCGCGGATTGTGTGGGCGAGCCAGTGAAACTTGCTCCGCTGTCATTCCCCGCGAAAGCGGGGAATCCAGTACGCCGCGAGCTCTCGACTCTATAACGGCTGCCCCTGGAATACTGGATCGTCCGCTCCAGTGCGCAAGTGCGCACAAGGCGGACGATGACACCGTGGATGGTCTACGCGCTCCGCGCCAGCGCGCCGTCGATCATGTTGACTGCGTTCTGCACGCCATACACCGCGACGAACGAGCCGAAGCGCGGGCCCTTCTCCTGGCCGAGCAGCACCTGGTAGAGCATGTTGAACCAGTCGAGCGTGACGCCGGGACGACCGTCCTTGCCCTTCTTGACCTGGTCGAGGAACGGCTCGCGGCGGCCGATCTCGTAGACGACGTTCTGGATGTCCTCGGCGGAGGACTCCTGCGGAAGCTGCGACAGCGCATCGCGCAGATCCTGCAACGCGGCGCGCTCGACGTCGGTCGGTTGGCGGAACTGCTTCGTCGGCGCGACGAAGTCGCGGTAATAGTTGATGGCGTAGCCGACCATCGCGTCGAGCTTCGGATGCGTCTGCGGGCTCACGCCGGGACGGTAGCGGCCAATAAAACCCCATAGCGTCTCGGCGTTTTCCGCGTTCGACGACGACACCAGCGTCAAGAGCAGCTGGAACGTGACGGGCATGTCGGCCTTCGGCGGATGGCCGTAGTGAATGTGCCAGACCGGATTGCCGAGCTGCTGCTTGTCGTCCTGCCTGGCAAAGCCGTCGCTGAATTGCTGGTAGTCGTCGACATTGCGCGGGATGACGTCGAAATACAGCCGCTTCGCCGCCTTCGGCTCGCGATACATGAACAGCGTCAGCGATTCCGGCGAGGCATAGCGCAGCCATTCGTCGATGGTGAGGCCGTTGCCCTTCGACTTCGAGATCTTCTGGCCTTTCTCGTCGAGGAAGAGCTCGTAGTTGAAGCCTTCGGGCGGCGTGCCGCCGAGCGCCTTGGCGATCGCGCCCGAGAGCTTGACCGAGTCGATCAGGTCCTTGCCGGCCATCTCGTAGTCGACGCCGAGCGCGACCCAGCGCATCGCCCAGTCGGCCTTCCACTGGCATTTGACGTTTCCGCCGGTCACCGGCGTCTCGACTTCCTGGTTCGTGTCCGGATCGACATAGGTCACGGTGCCGGCCGCGACGTCGCGGCGGATCATCGGCACCTGCAGCACGATTCCGGTGGTCTTGCTGACGGGGAGGAACGGCGAATAGGTGGCTCGGCGATCGGGCCCGAGCGTCGGCAGGATGATCGCCATCACCTGGTCGTAGGCCGCGAGCATCCTGAGTAGCGTCGCATCGAAGCGGCCGGACTTGTAATAGACGGTCGAGCTTGCGAACTCGTAGTCGAAGCCGAAATGATCCAGGAACGCGCGCAGGCGTGCGTTGTTGGCGTCACCAAACGACGGATGCTCGTTCGAGAACGGATCAGGCACCGCGGTGAGCGGCCGCCCCAGATATTGCGCCAGCATGTCCTTGTTGGGCACATTGTCCGGCACCTTGCGCAGGCCATCCATGTCGTCGGAGAAGGCGAGCAGGCGCGTCTTGATCTTGTCCTCGGTCAGCACACGAAAGGCATGGCGCACCATCGAGGTGCGCGCGACCTCGCCGAACGTGCCGATGTGCGGCAGGCCGGACGGACCATAGCCGGTCTCGAACAGCACCTCGTCCTTCGGGCTTTTCTTGAGCCGCGCGACAATGGCCTTCGCCTGCTCGAACGGCCAGGCGTTGGATTGTTCGGCGAGCGCACGAAGATCGCTCGGGCTCATGTTGGGATCGATAACGGACATCAAGGGGCCTCCGGGCCGCGGAAAATAGCGATTTCCGGGCAGAATGCAATTTTGTGGGTCGCAAGAGCTCCTCGCAATGACGGCGGAGGAAGCAGCGACCGGGTTAGAACGGGCTCACCGAAAAATACCGCAGCCACAGATCGGTGTAGCGGCCTTTTTCCCAGACGCGAAACAGGGCCCAGTTCAGGGCCTGGCGCAGCACGTCGTTGCCCTTGCGCACGGCGATGCCGATGCCTTCGCCGAAGAAGCGGCTCTCGACGAAGGGACCGCCGGAGAAGGCGCAGCAATCGCCGGAATCAGTGCCGTTGATCCAGAACGCCAGCGAGATGGCGTCGCCGAAGATGAGATCAACCTCGCCCTTGCGCAAGCCGGCGCGCAAAGCATCGTCATTGGGATAGCCGTGCAACTCGGCGTCGGTGAACATCGCCTTGAGATAGGCCTCATGCGCGGAGCCCGCGATGACGCCGACCTTCTTGCCTTCGAGATATTCGGGCCGGATCTCCGGCATCACCGCATCCTTGCGCGAGGCGAAACGCGCCGGCACGCGGTAATAGGGATCGGTGAAATCGACGCGTGCACGAAGCTGCGGGCTCACCGCCATGGACGCAATGATCGCATCGCCCCGGTTCGAGGTGAGCGCATCGACCAGCGTCTCGAAGCGGCGCATCTGCACGGTGCAGGTGACCTTGACCTCTTCACAAAGCGAGCGGGCGAGATCGACGTTGAAGCCGGCCGGATTGCCGTCGGCGCCGGTGTAGTTGAACGGCGGATAATCGGTCTCGGTCAGGAAGCGGATCACCGTCAGGCGCGACAGGTCGGGCCGCTCCGGGCGCCGCCGCGGGTCCCAGAACCCGGGCACGGCCTGGGGGGCAGCTCGAGGTGCCGCCGGAGGCTGCTTCGACGGTGCCTGGGCGCGAGCGCCCGGCAGGCCCGCGAGCAGGCACGCGGCAACGGCCAGCCCCGTCAGCAAGCCATGGGCAGATTTGGACGATTTCGCCTGTTGCGATGAAGCCATCGGCCGGAAATGAACGAATTTCATTGGGATCGGAGGGCCTTATAGACCATCCGGCCGGGAACGCGAGCGCCGATTGTGACTACGCGGTCGTCATGGCCGGGCTTGTCCCGGGCATCCACGTTCTTGGTGCTGCACGAAAGATCGTGGATGGCCGGGTCAAGCCCGGCCATGACGATGTGGAAGCAGCTTCGCCTGGACGAGGCCTTCAAAGATACCGCTTCAGCTCCGTCGCAGCCTCTTCGGGGCTCCGCTTCAGGTTGAACGGCGAGACGAAACGGCCGTCGCGGTCCATCAGATAGATCAGCGCGGTGTGGTCCATGGTGTAGTCGCCGTCCTTGGTCGGGACCTTCTTGGCATAGACCCGGTAAGAGGTGATCACCTTGGCGGTCTCGGCGGGATCGCCGCTGAGGCCTTCAAGGTGCGGATCGAAGCTCGAGAGATAGTCCTTCATGGTCGCGGGTGTATCGCGCTCGGGATCGACCGAGATGAAGACGGCGTTGACCTTGTCGGCATCCTTGCCCATCGCGCGCAGCAGTTCCGACAGCTCGAACAGCGAGGTCGGGCAGACGTCGGGACAATGGGTGTAGCCGAAGAAGATCAGCGTCGGCTTACCCTTGAGGCTGTTGTCGGTGACGGCTTTGCCGTTCTGGTCGGTGAGCTGGAACGGGCCGCCGATCGCGGCCGGCTGCGCCACCTTGCTGACGCCGCCCATGGCCCAGAACAGCACCAGCAGACCGACGACGAGGCTTGAGGCGAAGGCGGTCGCGATTACCAGCGGACGGGCGGTGGAGCTCATGGGCGGAATACTTCCTGTCGCGAATCAGAAGCAGGCGGCAAAGCCGGTCCTGATCATTTCGAAGAACACCTGGGAGCCGTAATGGAACCAGAGCGCGAGCGCGCCGATCACAAGGAGCCCGGCAACACAGGCGCCGGCCAACAACAGCACGGACGGCAGTCGGCCGGCAGTGGGCGAATTGTCCGATACCGGATGTACGGTGTGCAGTGGCTGAGCCATGACAATGACCGGAGCGAAGGCCCCGGTTCCCTAGCCTTCAGATAGGCTTTGGCCCGCCTGCGGGCAAGGCGCCGCTGGCAGGCCGGGACCCCGTCATGCTGAGGATATCAGTGAAGGAGCTGGCCCCGGGCGGACTCGAGCTGTTCCGCTTGCGGCAGAGGCCGGCGCGACGGCTTGATCGCAGAGGCCTGCGCGTCGAGGTAGCAGGGCTTGTACATGGCCTGGAGCTGCCTGCCCCTCAGGAACAGCATGTGCGGCGTGAGGCCGCCGCGCTGTGAGATCCAGCGCTTCACCTGCGAGGGATACATCGAATAAAGCATGTGGGTCGCCTCAGAGTTGGTCACGGCGCGACCATTGGAGCCGAAATCCCAGGCGGCGTGGAAGCCGAGCGTCGCGTGCGAGGTGACGCAGATGCGGTCGCGCGGGATGGCGCCGAGGACGATGGTGCAGGCGGAAGCGCAGAGGCCGTCGATGATGACGGTGTCGCCTGATTGCCGCAGGTCCTGATATCTGTCGACATAGGTTCCGATCCGGCCGCCGCGGTCATCCGCGATCCGAACCACCGCGTGAGACGCCCCCATGCAAGCGACCAGCACGATCGCCGCAAGCAACCCCGTCAGAAACTTCATTGGCCCCCGCCCCGGTCGTTTGCGAATCTGTGTGTCAGGTGGTGATGCTCGTCTAGCGTCGGTCGACTTCGTGGTTTTGTCTAGGCAGGCGGGCTTACTCAAAACAAATTCAAATCCAGTGTTGCGTCCGCGCTGCACTCTGGCCCGCCTCGATCCCAAAGTGGAACAAGTTAACGATGTCCTACGCGACAAGCCCTTGATCTCAGTTGCAACCGCTGGCTTCAATCCCGGACAACTACAGGGGGGAACTCATGGCCGAGCATTCGACTGAGCAGGCGGACGTCATTGTCGTCGGCGGAGGACTATCGGGACTGGTGGCGGCGACCGAGATTGCCGACGCCGGCAAACGCGTGATCGTGGTCGACCAGGAGGGCGAGCAGTCGCTCGGCGGCCAGGCGTTCTGGTCGTTTGGCGGATTGTTTCTGGTGAACTCCCCGGAGCAGCGCCGGCTCGGCATCAAGGATTCTTTTGACCTCGCGATGCAGGACTGGCTCGGCACCGCCGGCTTCGACCGAGACGAGGACTTCTGGCCGCGCCAATGGGCGGAGGCCTATGTGGCGTTCGCGGCCGGCGAGAAGCGCGGCTGGCTGCGCGCGATGGGGCATCGGATCTTTCCCGTGGTCGGCTGGGCCGAGCGCGGCGGCTATGACGCGATGGGCCACGGCAACTCGGTGCCGCGCTTTCATGTCACCTGGGGCACCGGACCCGGCATCGTCGAGCCGTTCGAGCGCCGCGCGCGCGAAGCCGCGAAGAGCGGTCGGCTGATCTTCCGGTTCCGCCATCGCGTCGACGCGCTCTCGATCACCAACGGTACGGTGGACGGCGTCAGCGGCGCCATTCTCGCGCCGGACAGCGTCGAGCGCGGCAAGAGCTCGTCGCGCAGTGTCGTCGGCGAGTTTGCGCTGAAGGCGCAAGCCGTGATCGTGGCGTCCGGCGGCATCGGCGGCAATCACGATCTGGTGCGCGCGAACTGGCCCAAGCGGCTCGGCGAGCCGCCAAAATTCATGATCTCCGGCGTGCCCGAGCATGTCGACGGCCGCATGATCGGCATCACCGAGGTATCAGGGGCGCGGCTGATCAACCGCGACCGCATGTGGCACTATGTCGAGGGCATCCAGAACTGGTCACCGATCTGGCCGCGCCACGGTATCCGCATCCTGCCAGGCCCCTCCTCGATGTGGTTCGACGCCACGGGCACGCGGCTGCCGGCGCCGCTATTCCCGGGGTCCGATACGCTCGGCCAGCTCAAATACATCATGTCCACCGGCTATGATTATTCCTGGTTCGTCCTGACGCAGGCCATCATCAAGAAGGAGTTCGCGCTGTCGGGCTCGGAGCAGAACCCCGATCTCACCGGCAAGAGCTGGCGCATGACCTTGCGCCGCGCCACCAACAAGGGCGCGCCGGCGCCGGTCGAGGCATTCAAAAGCCATGGTGTCGACTTCATCGTACGCGACAAGATCGAGGATCTCGTCGCCGCCATGAACAAGCTCGCCGGCAACGACCTGCTCAGGCTCGACGAGATCAGGATGCAGATCGAGGCGCGCGACCGCGAGATCGCCAATCCTTACGTCAAGGACGCGCAGGTGATGAACATCCACAATGCGCGACGTTACATCGGCGACAAGCTGATCCGCACGGCGTCGCCGCACCGTATCCTCGATCCCGCGCAGGGACCGCTGATCGCGGTCAAGCTCAACATCCTCACCCGCAAGACGCTGGGCGGTTTCGAGACCGATCTCGACTCACGCGTGTTCGGCGAGGAAGGGCAGATCATTCCCGGCCTCTACGCGGTGGGCGAGGCCGCCGGCTTCGGCGGCGGCGGCATGCACGGCTATCGCTCGCTGGAGGGCACCTTCCTCGGCGGCTGCCTGTTCTCGGGCCGCAATGCCGGTCGTGCGGCGGCGAAAGCGGTTGGCCGTTGAACGAACGCATGCGTGCCGGGCAACGCATGCGTGCCGGGGGTGGCACAGCGCGAGGTGCTGCGCTAGACAGGACCGCCATTCCCACCAGGAGATCCCCTAATGAGCATTCAGCGTCTTGAAACCGGCCCGCGCATGAGCCAGGTCGTCGTGCACGGCAACACCGTCTATCTCGCCGGCGTCGTCGCCAGCAATGCGGCCGGCGAAAGCGTGACCAAGCAGACCCAGGACATCCTGAAGACCATCGACGGCCATCTCGCCAAGGCCGGCACCGACAAGTCGAAACTGCTGTCGGCCACGATCTACATCACCGACATGAAGACGTTCCAGGAGATGAACGCCGTGTGGGATGGCTGGGTGTCGCCCGGCAACACCCCGGCCCGCGCCACCGTTGAAGCGAAGCTGGCCGCGCCGCAATACACCGTCGAGATCATGGTGACCGCGGCGAAGTAAGTTCGCGCGGAACCAACAGGCGACAGGAGCGCGATGAGACCGTCATCGCGCTCTTTTTTGTGGACGCATGATCTCCGAGGTAATCGATCCCAGCGCGCGAACCTTCGATAGTCAGGTCAGCCGAACCACACGGCGCCATCGAAGGAGAGTCTCATGACCGACCACGTCACGATCGCCTGCCGCTACATCGATCTCTGGAACGAGCGCGCGCAAAATCGCCGCCGCGAATTGCTCAGCGAGAACTGGACGGCGGATGCGAGCTATGTCGATCCGCTGATGAAGGGTGACGGCCGGGACGGCATCGATGCCCTGATCGCCGGCGTCCAGCAGCGCTTTCCCGACTTCAAGTTCAGGCTGATCGGCGAGCCCAACGGCTATGGCGACCATGTGCGCTTCAGCTGGGGCCTTGGACCTGATGGCGTCGATAGCCCGATCAAGGGCACGGATTTCGCCGTGCTGAAGGATGGCCGCATCAGGAGCATCACGGGATTTTTGGATCAGGTGCCTGCGGGCGTGTGAGCGACGAACGCATCCTCGAGCTCAGTCGTCGTCCCGGCCTGGTGCGCAATTGCGCAAGGGGGGCGACACTATTCGCCGGGTGCGCTCTCGGGCTATGGAACCGCCAACCGATACGCCCGGTTCGCATTCACCCCAAACGCCTTGTCGCGGACGCTCGCATCTAGCTTCGCCAGGCACGCCTCCAGCGCGGCCTTGATCTCGCCGTAGCTGCCCGCCAGCAGGCACACCGGCCAGTCGGAGCCGAAGATCAGGCGGTCCTCGCCAAAACTATTCGCGACGTGCTGGACAAACGGAAACAGCCGCTCCGCGTCCCAATCGGTCCACTTCGCTTCCGTCGCGAGCCCCGAGACCTTGCACCAGACGTTGCCGCAGGCCGCGAGCGACGCGATGCGGTCGGACCATTCCGCGCTGCCGCCAACGGCGATCGGCGGTTTTGCGGCGTGGTCGAGCACGAAGCGTGCGTGCGGAAAAGCTTTTGCAGTTGCGATCGCAGCGGGGAGCTCGCGGGTGCGGACGAGGAAGTCGTAGGCGAGATCGCGGGCGAACACCGCCGCGAGTCCGCGCTGGACGTCCGCGCGCAACAGCCAGTCGGGATCGGCCTCGTCGTGGACCTGGTGGCGGATACCGACCAGCTTTGCGCCGCCCGGCAGCGCGCGCAGCCGATCAAGCGTGTCGCCGAGCGCGGCATCGGTCAGATCGGCCCAGCCGACCACGCCCATGACGGAGGGCGTGTCATGCGCGACCCGCAAAAATTCCTCGGTCTCCTCAAGCGCGGAGCGGCACTGCACCAGGATGCTTGCGTCGATGCCGTTCGCCTTTAGCAGCGGAGCTAGATCGGCGGGCCCGAAGGCGCGGCGGATCGGCGTGAGCTCAGGCGCATCCATCCAGGGATAGTCGGCGCGCGCGGGATCCCAGAAATGCTGGTGCGCATCGATGAGCATGTCTCACGCTCCGCCCGGCAGCGGCGCCCGCGCGTCGACGAGGTTTTTCGCGCGCAGCTCCTGCCAGAAGGCCGGCGGCACCGTGCGCTCCGACATCGCGATGTTGTCGGCAACCTCCGCGGCGTTGCGCGCGCCCATCACCGCGACCGTCACGGCCGGATGGGCCATGCAGAACTGGAGCGCGGCGGCCTTCAGCTCGGTGCCGTGCTTGCGGCAGAGCTCGTCAAGCGCGAGTGCGCGCGCCACGAGTGCCGCGTCGGCGTCCTGATAATTGAACTTCGCGCCGGTGTGCGGATTGGCCAAAATGCCGCTGTTGTAGATGCCGCCGAGCAGGATGCCGATGCCCCTCTCGCGGCAGACCGGAAACAGCGCATCCAGCGCGCCCTGGTCGAGCAGCGTGTAACGGCCAGCGAGCAGGAAGCAGTCGACCGGCACGGCTTCGGCGAAACGTGTGAGCATCTCCGACTGATTCATGCCGGAGCCGATCGCCTTGACCGTGCCGTCGTCGCGCAGGCGCATCAGCGCGCGGAAAGCACCGTTGACGGCCGCGTCATAGTGATCGTCGGGATCATGCACGAGCAGCACGTCGACGCGATCGAGCCCGAGGCGATCGAGACTTTCCTCGACCGAACGCATCGCGCCGTCATAGCTGAAATCGAATTGCGGCCGCAGCGCAGGGGCGCCCTTGTAGTGATCGTCCTCGGTCGAACTGGGATCCGGGCGCAGCAGCCGGCCGACCTTGGTCGAGATCGCAAAGGAGTCCCGCTGCTGCTGGCGCAGGAAAGCGCCCAAACGGCGCTCGGCGAGGCCAAAGCCGTAGAGCGGCGCAGTGTCGTAGAAGCGGATGCCGGCCGACCAGCCGGCCGCGAGCGTCGCTTCTGCATCGGCATCGCTGACCGCCGAAAACAGGCCGCCGAGTGGCGCCGAGCCGAGGCCTATTGCCGTAACATCGAGACCGTTAGCCAACCGCGCTTTTTTCATCTTGTTCACCTTGCGGGCTCCCTTCCTTCTCCCCTTGTGGGAGAAGGTGCCTTGCCGAAGGCGAGGCGGATGAGGGGTTCTCTCCGCGCCTATCATACGAGCTGGACTCGCGGAGAAAACCCCTCACCCGGCTTCGCGTACCGCGAAGCCACCCTCTCCCACAAGGGGAGAGGGTGGTCGGCGCAGGAACGTCGGGCTGGTAACGTTCCTACTTCAACAATTGAGCGACGTTGTCCTTCGTCACCAGGTCGAGGCCGGTGTAGATCACTTCCGGAACCTTCTGGCCCTTCTTGATCGCCAACAGGGTGTCCATCGACTTCTCGCCCATCTCGAACGGACGCTGGCCGGTGAGCGCGTTGGAGTAGCCGTCGCGCAGCAATTCGAGCTGCATCTTCAGCGTATCGGCGACGACGAGCGTGAACTTGCCGGCGTCGATATCCTTCTTGTTCTTGTTGACGAAGGCTTTGTAGCCTTCGGGCGCGAACATCGGCCAGCCGCCGACCGGCACGATCGCACCGAGGTCGGGCGTTGCGGTACGCAAGTCCGACATCTGCTGGATCGCAAGCGCGGAATCGTCATTGCAGAAGGTCGGCGAACCCTGGACCTCGACCCATTTCGAGCCCTTGAGCGCTTCGCGGACACCATCGACACGTTCGGCGAGGTTTTTCGCACCGGGGCCGCCGGAAACCATGGCATATTTGCCGCCATCGGGCCGGAGCTTGAGCAACTGCTTGCCGAGCGCGAGGCCGAAGTCCTTGTTGTTGGTGCCGATATAGGCAAGCCGCTTGGAACCCGGCGCATCCGCGTCAAACGTAATGACGGGAATGCCGGCTGCAGCCGCTGCATCGATCGACTTGGTCATCGCTGCGACGTCGGCAACCGAGATTGCCAACCCATCCACCTTCTGGGTGATGAAGTCCTGGATGATCTGGGCCTGTGTCGCCGGCTCGTGCTCGATCGGCCCCTTGTAGATGCATTCGACATTGCCGAGTTCCTTGGCTCGCTTCAGGCAGCCATCACGCGCCACATCGAAGAACGGATTGTTCATCGCCTTGGGCACGACAGCGAACTTGTAGGTCTGGGCAAATGCCGGGGTCGCCATCATTGCGATGGTCACGCCGGCCAACAGAAGCTTCTTCATTTCTTCCCTCCACACTTTGTTGCCTATCCATTTGTGATGTGATGCCCCGGCAGGCGGATAGACGATCTTTCGTTGTCCTTCCGGAGTAACTGGTTAAGTCATGCGCGAGCGGATCCGGTCGACCAGCACGGCAAGGATGATGATCACGCCCACCAGCGTCTGCTGCCAGTAGGAGTTGACCTGCGCGAGCACGAGGCCGTTGCGGATCACTTCGAGCAGCACGCAGCCGACGATGGCACCGAGCGGACCGCCGATGCCGCCGGCCAGATTGGCGCCGCCGATCACGGCGGCCGCAATCACGTTGAGCTCGTAGGAGGTCGCCATGTTGGCGGGCGCCGAGCCGAGCCAGCCGGAGATGATGATGCCCTGGAGCCCCGCGGCGAGCGCGCAGATCACGTAGACCTCGATCTTCACCCGCACGACCGAGATGCCGGTCAGCTCCGCCGCCTTCTCGTTGCCGCCGAGCGCGAAGACGTGGCGGCCGAAACTGGTGTGATGCAGCACGACCGCCATCACGGCGGCGAGTATCACCAGATAGATGAAGGGAGCGGGCACGCCGAGCACGTCACCCGATGTCAGCGCATAGAAATAATCGGCGTCCGGCCCGCCGGGAAAGCTGCCGCGGCCGTTCGAGACGACATAGGCGAGCCCACGCACGATCGAGAGCATGCCAAGCGTGGTGACGAAGGGTGACAGCCCGAGCACCGCAATGCAGAAGCCGTTGACGAGCCCGACGATCAACGCGGCGCACAGCCCCGCGAGCACCGAGATCACAAGGATCAATCCGGGCACATTGGCGACGGCGGTCTTGCCGTCGGCGGCCAAATGGACGAACACCGATCCCGGCGCCGACAGCTCGATCATGACCATAGAGGTGATCATCGCAGAAAAACACATCATCGAGCCGACGGAGAGATCAATGCCGCCGGTGATGATGACGAAGGTGATTCCGAGCGTGGCAATGGCGATGAAGGAAAAGTTCTTCGCCACGTTCTGCATGTTGCCCTCGGTGAAGAAATAGGGGCTGGCAAAATGCATCACGACCATCAGCACCAGGAGCGCCAGCAGGACGTAGCCGGTCTGGGAGGCGAAGATGCCGCGCCGCCACCATTTGATCTTGCCGACGTTCGAGAACGTGACGGGGGATTCCAGGGGCATCGCCATCACGCCGCCTCCTTCGCGCCGGTGATAAGGGCTGTGACTTCCTCGGGGGAGGTGTCGTGGATCGGCTTGTCGGCCCGCTTCTCGCCGCGGCGCATGACAATGACGCGGTCGCACACCGCGAACACGTCGGGCATGCGGTGCGAGATCAGCATCACGGCGACGCCCTGCTCCTTCAAGCGGTGGATCAGGCTCAACACCTGCTCGACCTGGCGGACCGAGATAGCGGCCGTCGGCTCGTCCATCATGACCAGCCGCGCATTGGAGAGCCGCGTCCGCGCGATCGCAACCGCCTGGCGCTGGCCGCCGGACATCTGCTTGACGAGATCGTCGGGACGCGTCTCCGAGCGCAGCTCGCCGAACAATTCCAGCGCACGCGATGCCATGGCCTTGTGGTCGAGCAAAGCGATGGGGCCGAATTTGCGCTTCAGCTCGCGGCCGAGAAACACGTTGGCGGCAGCGGTCAGATTGTCGGCCAGCGCGAGGTCCTGATAGACGACCTCGATACCGACCGCGCGGGCATCGATGGGCCGGCTGAAATGGACTGCATCGCCACCGAAGCGGATTTCGCCATGGCTGGGGCGGAAATTGCCGGCGATGATCTTGACCAGCGTCGACTTGCCGGCGCCGTTGTCGCCCATCAGGCCGACCACTTCGCCCGGGTGGACATGCATATCGACATCATGCAGCGCGCGGATGGCGCCGAACTCCTTGCCGATGCCGGTCAATTCGAGCACCGGTGTTGCGTCAGCACTTGCCATCAGCGACCTCAGATGTAGCGGTTAACGAGAGATTCCAGATATTCCTGCCGTCCCGAGCGCGGCTGCGGGTCGAAGCCGGGATCCAGCGCGCGATCGGCGAGATCGGCGAGCGAGCGCTGGCCGGCTAGAATGGCCCGGCCCTCGCCGCCTGCCCATCCACCGTAGCGGTCGGCAAGCGGCGCCGTGAGGGCGCCGGCATCGAGCATGTCGGCGGCAGCGAGGAACGCCCGCGCGCAGGCGTCCATCGAGCCGACATGAGCATGGATGAGATCGTTGGGGTCGATCGACTGGCGGCGGATCTTGGCGTCGAAATTGAGCCCGCCCGAGGTGAAGCCGCCGCGGCTCAGCATCTCGTGGAACACCAGCGCCAGCTCGCCCACGTTCATCGCGAACTGATCGGTGTCCCAGCCGAGCAGATCGTCGCCGCGGTTGATATCGAGCGAGCCGAACACGCCGAGCGCCTCGGCCAGCGCGACCTCGTGATGGAAGGAGTGTCCGGCGAGGATGGCGTGGTTCTGCTCGATGTTGAGCTTGACGTCCTCGAGCAAATCGTAGCGTGCGAGGAAGCCGTAGCAGGTGGCGACGTCGAAATCATATTGATGCTTGGTCGGCTCCTTCGGCTTTGGCTCGATCAGGATCGGGCCCTTGAAGCCAATCTTGTGCTTGTGCTCGACCACGAGCGAGACGAAGCGGCCGAGCTGGTCGAGCTCGCGCTTGAGATCGGTGTTGAGCAGCGTCTCGTAGCCCTCGCGGCCGCCCCACAGCACATAGTTCTGGCCGCCGAGCCGGTGCGTCACCTCCAGCGCGGCGCGGACCTGGCCGGCGGCATAGGTGAAGATTTCGGGGTCCGGATTGGTCGCGGCGCCCGCCATGTAACGGCGATGCGTGAACAGGTTTGCCGTACCCCAGAGCAGGCGGACCTTGGCCGATGCCATCTTCGCCTCGAACAGATCGGCGATGGCGTTGAGGTTGGCGACGGATTCGCGAAGCGAAGCACCTTCGGGCGCCGCATCGACGTCGTGGAAGGTGAAGAAGGGCACATCCAGCAGGCGGAACAGCTCGAAGGCGACATCGGCCTTGGCGCGCGCCATCGCCATCGGATCGGAGCCGTGGTGCCAGGGCCGCAGAAACGTCTCGCCGCCGAAGGGATCGCCGCCCGGCCAGCACAGCGAATGCCAGTAGCACACCGCAAAGCGCAAGTGATCTTCCAGCCTGCGGCCGTGGACCATGCGGTCCTTGTCGTACCAGCGGAAGGCGGGCGCATTTCCCGCATCCTTGCCGGCAAAGGCTATGGGTGCGCTGGCATCGAAGAATTTAGCTGACGCGTTCACTTAAAGACTCTCCTTCAATGCGGGGTAAAGCTCGCGCCAACGGCGATAGGCCTCGTCGTAGACGGACACAGCGGAGGCGCGGGGCACGAAACTGGCAAGCCGACGTGGGCGGGTGCACACTTGCGCGGGATCTTCGCCGGTGGCCGCAAGCCGGCCGAGCCGCGCTGCGCCCAGCGCTGCGCCGACCTCGCCCTCCTCGACGCGGTGCACGGCAATGCCGAGCACGTCGGCGCAGATCTGCGCCCACAGCGGCGAGCGCGAGCCACCGCCGACCAGATCAAGCTCGGCGATGGCGCCGCCCGCCGCGCTCAGTGCCGCCAGATTGTCGCGCGCGGCGAAGGCGACGCCTTCGAGCACGGCCTGGACGATCTGACTGCGCCCGGTCGCAGCGCGCAAGCCGACGAAGGCGCCGCTCGCGGCGGCATTGTTGTGCGGGGTGCGTTCGCCGTCGAGATAGGGCAGGAATTTGACCGGGCTCGGCCCCTCGACGCGCTCGCCGAGCGGCGCCAGCAGGGCCGCGGTAGAAGTCTCCATCACGCCGGCAAGCCAGGCGAGCGAGGCGGCCGCCGACAGCATCACGCCCATCTGGTGCCAGAGACCCGGCAGCGCGTGGCAGAACGCATGCACCGCCGAGGCCGGCGCCGGCGCGAAGCGATCGGTGACGCGGAACACCACACCAGAGGTTCCCAGCGACAGAAACGCATCGCCGGGCGCGATTGCGCCGAGGCCGATCGCGCTCGCGGCGTTGTCACCGGCGCCGCCGGCGACCACGACGTCCTTCGCCATGCCCCAGCGCTGCGCGAATTCGGACGCGAGCATTGCGCTCGCATTGCTGCCCTCGACGAGCCGCGGCATGTGATGCAGGTCGAGCCCGGTGGCCTTGAGCAGCTCCGCCGACCAGCTGCGCCGGCCGACATCGAGCCACAGCGTGCCGGCCGCGTCCGACATGTCCTCGGCCATCTCGCCGGTGAGCCGATAGCGCACATAGGCCTTTGGCAGCAGCACTTTTGCAACGCGTTCGAAAATGTGAGGCTCGTGCCGCGCCACCCAGAGCAATTTTGGCGCCGTGAAGCCGGGCATCGCCAGATTGCCGGCGATGGCGTGCAGCGAGGGGCAGCGGCGCTCGAGCTCGATGCATTCGGCGTGCGAGCGACCATCGTTCCAGAGGATCGCAGGCCGCAGCGGGCGTCCGTCGGCACCGAGCAGCGTCGCGCCATGCATCTGGCCCGACAGCCCGATGCCGCGCACCTGCGTGACCTCGCGCGGATGATGTTGCGCGAGAACGTCGACCGCGCCGATCGCCGCATCGACCCAGGCGTCGGGATCCTGCTCGGACCACAGCGGCGCGGGATGCGACAGAACGAGCTCGCGCGCTGCCGTCGCGACGACCGCGCCGGTTTCGCTCACGAGCACCGCCTTCACACCGGACGTACCGATGTCCACTCCGAGATACAAACTCGTCCCTCCCTCTTTCGTTTGAGCGTGATCTGTTCGGGATCACGCTGCCGCGGTGCACGAATTGACGTCGCGCTTTCCGCCGTCACTCACTTCAAAACACAAGGCACCGCGCGCGCTTTGCGGCTACGGCAGATTGTCCCGCATCAAGATGTCGATGCGGATATTCTCCTGTTCGCTCAAGATCGGCTCGTTGCGTGCGAGCGACAGCAGCACGCGCACGGCGGAACGCGCCTCGTGCCCTGGATTCTGCGAGATCGCGACGTCCAGCGTACCCTGCAGCAGCAGTTTTCGCGTCATCGCCGTGAGATCGTGGGCGATGAACACGATCTGCTTGCCGCGGCCGGCCTCGGTCAGGGCCTTGGCCACGCCTTGCGTGCCGGCGCCGACATTGTAGAGGGCGATGATGTCCGGATGCTTGCCGAGCAGCCGCGATATCAGCTGCTCGGATCGGTCGTCCTCGTCGCGCCCCTCGAGCAGGGGCAGCAAGTCGAGGTGCGAAAATTCCGACGCCATCACCTGGTTGAAGCCAAAAATGCGCTCGGCATGGTCGCGCAGGCCCCGCGATCCCGCGATGATGGCGATCTTGCCGGACTTTTGCCCGACCAGCCGCCCGACCAGCGCGCCGGCGGTGCGGCCTGCGGCGATGTTGTCGATGCCGACATAATGGTGGCGGCGCGACGACGGCACGTCGGAGACCAGCGTCACCACCTTGGTGCCGGCATCGACGAGATCGTTGATCGCAGCGCGCACGCCGGGATGATCCAGCGCCACGACGGCAACGCCGTCGCAGTCGCCCGAGAGCGTCTCGAGCGTTGCAGCGAGCACGGACGGATCGAACACATCCGTATTTACCATCTCGACGCTGAGACGCCGGGCCGATAGCCAGCCGGACATCTCGCCGAGATAGGCCTCGATCTGCTGCATGAAGGGGTTCGCCCCCGACGGCATGACGAAGGCAAACCGGCGGACGCGGCCGCGGGCGAGCTCGGCGGCAGCCACGTGCGGCTGAAAGGCATTGCGCGCGATGGTCTCCTGGACGCGGCGGACCGTATCGGACCGCACACCGGGGCGGTTGTGCAGGACGCGATCGACCGTCGCCAGGCTGACACCCGCCTCGCGGGCGATGTCCTTCAGCGTCAGCGCAGCGGAGACGGTCTCTTCGGCCATGCCTGAAGGCTAGCAGAGGTGTTTTGAGGTGCGCAACTCATTTTGAGGGGCAAGACGATCTTTTCGAGCCCCGGTTGCGCCAGGGCGTCAGCGGCCGCTCAGATCGAGGGCCAGAAACAGGCTGTTGGGGTCCTCGACGTAGCCCTCGAACGGGCCGCAAGGCACGAAGCCGTGCGCCTGATAGAGCGCGTGCGCCGGCTTGAAATAGTCCCACGAGCCGGTCTCGAGGCTCAGGCGCTTGATGTCGCGCTTGCGCGCCTCGGCGATGATGTGGCGGAGCATCAGACCACCAAAGCCGCGCCGGCGCGTGGTCTGGAGCGTGTGCATCGACTTCACCTCGCCATGGTCGGCCGAGAGCGTCTTCAGCGCACCGGTCGCGACCAGCGTCTCGCCGTCCCAGCCGGTCCAGAACGCGACGTCGCTGGCGCGAAGCCCGGCGAGATCGAGCGCATGCGCGCTGCCCGGCGCGGTTTGCGCCCGCGCCGCCGCAACGTGGTGGTCGAGCAGCGCGACGACGCGCGAATCGAAGGTGTCGCCAATGCGGATCTGCATCGTCAGGGTCTCACATCTTCCCGTAGGAGGTGCCGCGCCGCGTGATGATGACGTAGCGCGCATCCTGCTTGGTTTCGTTCTCGAAGGTGACCGCGCGCATGACGTCGAAGTCGAGACAGTCGCCGTCGCGCAGGCGCACCGTCTTGGCGTCGATATGCACGCAGACCGCGCCCTCCAGCATCAGCAGTTGCTGGGTGAAAGCGTTGCGGCCCCAGGGGCTGTAGGACACGCGCGCGCCGGCCGGCAGGTCGACGACGATGATCTCGATGCCGCTCGCCGCATCGGCCGGCGAGGCATGGCGCCGCCGGTAGCCGCTGTCGGGATCGCGCCATTGCGGCTGGTCGGCAAGCCGCGTCAGCCGCTCCGGCGGCTTCTCCGAGAGCGCGACGACGTCGCTGAGCGAGACGTCGAGCGCCGCACAGAGCTTGCTCAGCAGCGCCGCGGTGGCACTGCTCTGCGCCCGCTCCACCCGCCCGATCATGGCCCGGCTGACACCGGAGCGGCTGGCGAGTTCGTTCAAGGTCATGCCGGCCTGCGTCCTCAAGGTCTTCAAGCGCCGACCGATCGCCCTGTCGAGTTTTTGCTGGTCCATGGCCTCATCCGAACATCGCCCGGCACATGGACCGCATCCGCCGGGCGGGAGGAGATTAGGCCGGAGGAGCGGCGCGTGCCGGGAGCAAGGGGCTAATATATTGGAATTTTTGCGCGCCGCGCGGCAAGGTTTGCGGCCTCGGTCAAAGCAAAGCCGGCATTCCATCGAACTTTCCGGACAATTGGCTCACTTCGGGCCTCCCGCCACGAACGTGCAGCAAGCGCGGACTCGACAGATTGCTCCACCGGAAATTCGTTAAACAAGAAAATCCGACGCCGCGCCGTGGACCTGTGGGATCAGGGATCCAGGTGCTAGGTGAAGCGTCATTGCATGATGGTCCGCATCGGTCAGTGTCAAAACATCGGTCTGATAGTTGAAGGCCACGTTCACCTTGGTATCGAAGCCATCCAGCACCAACGTCGCGCCTGGCGTATAGTTTGCGATGACACCCGATGTTTGTTTGGCATCGGGCCCGAATACAAATGAATCCCTACCAGTCAGAACGACATTGCTGCTGAGATTACCAGCGACCGCCAGCGTCCCGTCGCTGACGTAGACAGTTCCAGTCCCGCTCAAACCATCGACCTTGAGCACGCCACTATCCAGGACAGTGCCGTTGTTGACGAGGTTGCCTGAGACATCCACCTCACTGCCGGCGCGGACATCGACGAGGCCGTTACTTGTCAAACCGTTCCTGAAGTCGATCGCGCCGCCCTGATCGGCGGTGATCGTAGCAAATCCGTTGAGAACGGCGTCGTCGAAACTGAGCGAGGCGTGCGTGGCTTCGATCAGGCCGTTGTTGGTGACGGAATTGCCGGTGTTCACTTCAAGCGGTTGAGACCCGTTCGCATCGAGCGTGCCGGCGAAGCCGATATTCAAAGTGAGACCGTGGTCGCCATTCCCGATCGTGCCGGCGCCATCGATCGTGCCGCCCTCAAGGTCGAGCGTGTGATGCGCACTGCTGTTCAGGATCACAGAGCCCGGATCGAGCTTGATCTCGCCATTGCCGATGATGACGATGTCACTGGTCAAGACAGTTTGGGTGGCATTGAAGAACTCGATCTTGCCGCCGTTGTTCAACAGGCCGCCGACGTTCAGAACGCTTCCGGCACTGTCGTCAAACACGGCGCCAGCATTAAGCGTCACGTTGTTGAAGGTGTTGGTGCTGCCTGCAACGGATTCGATAAGCGCGCCGGATGCCGCGTCGAGCGAAATCCCGTCGAGATGCACATTGTCGAAGGTGATGGCACCGCCATCGGCGACGATCACACCGAGGGAACCGCCGAAGATGATATCGTTCGCGAGCGCGAGCGTCGCCTGGGTTTCGTTCAGCGAACCGAGATCACTGATCAGGCTGTTGCTAATGACACCGGTGCTGCCGGTCTCATGCAGGTTCCCGGTCACGCCGATACTGATCGTTGCCCCATCGATCGATGTGAAGCCCGTCGAGCCCGTGACAATCAGGACCCCGCCGGAAGCGGTGTCATTCACGTCAGTGACCGTGATCGCGACGTTCTTTGTGGTGATTTTCTCCCCGTCGCTGACAGCTGCGGTGACGTCATAGACATTGTCGTGGTTTGCGTCTTTCGGCGCTTCGAAGTCGGGCGCAGACTTGAACGTCACATCGCCTGTCACCGACACGTTGAACAGAGCCGCATCGGCGCCGGACAGCGAATAGGTTAGCGCTGGGCTGTCCACGTCGGTCGCCGCGATGTGGTAGGCGACATCAGTGCCATTCTCCGCGAAGCTTGCCGTGGTGCCCGAGCCGATCACGGGCGCATCATCGATTCCTGTCAGCGTCACGGTGACGGTCTGCGTCGCGGAACCGCCGTGACCGTCGTCGAGGGTCAAGGTGAAGGCGTCGGTATGGGTCTGTCCGGCCGCGAGCGGAGCGATGTTAGCGTGAAAGATATCATAGCTCCACGTCACCTTGCCATCGGCATTGTCGACTGTGGCCGTGAGTGTGCCGAGATCGCCGCTTTGCGATGCCACCGAGATCGTGTGAGTGTCGGTCTTGTCCGCGTCGGTAAAAAACGCCGCGCCCGATGTCGAAACATGGGCGGCGCCATTGTCCGTCAGCTTCGCTTCGGTGACGGATGGCTGACCAAGATCTTTTACAAAGATATCGGAAGTACCGTTAGAATCGCCCGGCACCAGATTGCTGGCTGAAGATTCAAATACCAACTTGGTGCCATCCGCCGAGAAGCCGGGAAGCTGGCTGTTGCCGTTTGCCCGCGTCCCGCTCGCGTTGGTCGAGACAACCGTGACGGCGCCGGTGGTCAGGTCCTTCAAATAGATATCGAAGCCATTAGCACCCGGCACGAGATTGTCGGCGAAGGAATAGAACGCAACCTTGGAGCCATCAGGCGAGAACACGGGTTTCTGGGCTTCGCCGTTGTCCTGCGGAGCTCCGTCGGCATTGGCCGATACCAACGTGACCACGCCTGTGGTCAGATCTTTGATGACAATGTTGCCGATTCCGATATTGGAACTCCCCGGCACAAGGTTATCGGCAAAGGTATAGAACGCCACCTTGGTGCCATCAGGCGAGAACACCGGGTCGTAGCTGCCGCCATTCCCATGAACGCCGCTGGCGCTGTCCGACACCAGTGTGGTGACCCCGGTGGCAAGATCCTTGATGTAGATATCGTTGATGGCGCCACCTCCTGTGGTGGACCCGAACGCGATTTTGGTGCCATCGGGCGAGAACGAGGGGGCGAAGGTAAAGCCATTCTGATCCCCGCCGCTGCCGTCTCCGCCGTTGTACGGACTGGCCCCCACGAGCGTTACCGCGCCAGTGGTCAAGTCCTTCACGAAGATGTCGCGCACATGGTCGATATCCCCCGGCACGAGATTGTCGGCATCGGAATAGAACGCAACCTTGGTGCCGTCAGGCGAGAATATCGGGTTGGTGCTCTGGAAGCCGTCTGCCTGCGCCCCGCTGGCATTGGTCGACACGCGCGTGATGGCGCCGGTCGTCAGGTCCTTCACGAAGATGTCGTAAGCACTATTGGTATCGCCCGGCACCAAATTGTCGGAAGCAGATGCGAACGCCAGCCTGGTACCATCGGGCGAAAAAACCGGCTGGTAGCTCCAGCTATCCCCCTGCACCCCGCTGGCGCTAGTCGACGCGAGCGTGATTGCGCCAGTCGTCAGGTCCTTCACGAAGACGTCGGGTTGACCGTTGGTATCGCCGGGCACCAGATTGTCGGCATAGGATTCGAACGCCACTTTCGTGCCGTCAGGCGAGAACACGGGCTGGTGACTTTGGCCATCGGCCTGCGCCCCGATTGCGCCGGTCGACACGCGTGTGACGGAACCGTCGCTGCCACCATCGGCGGTGAAAACAGGTGCTGAGTTTGTCATCAATGCCTCCGTTTGCCCGACAACAGGCCGGACCCGAATGTTTGTTCGATGATCAGAAGCAAAAACGCGGGCGCCAATAAGTCCCTGCTGATCAAACTGCTGATCAAAGCAAGCTTATTGCCCCTGAATGACGAACGCTTGATGTGGCTCGATGCATCATCGCGACAAGGCTGCGACTAGTGATGCATGACTTGCGTGCCGCCTAGTTCCTCTGGGGCCTTGGCCGCAAGGTTCGGCTCAACCTCTGCAGTACCTTCCGCATAGCAATCGTCGCCGAGGATCCAGCGAAGTGCACCAAGTTCCGGCAAAGCTTGGAGCGGGCGAAGGGAATCGAACCCTCGTATGCAGCTTGGGAAGCTGCCGTTCTACCATTGAACTACGCCCGCGGATGCGCGTGTCCCGCGTCCGTCCTGATTAGCCGAGACGGTGTCCGGCGCCAAGCGCTTTGGCGCGTCAGGCCGGACGGTTGTTAACGTCCCGGTAAGATTCCAGGTGCGCCGGATTGTGGCGGTGTTATGATCGCTGCCGGGTTGAGGAACGTACAGCGTGTGGGGCGTGCGCATGGTGGGGCGTGCTTACGCGATATTCGACACGGCCATAGGCCGTTGCGGCATCGTCTGGAGCAATTCCGGCGTAGTGGCCGTGCAATTGCCGGAGGTGCGGGAGATCGACACCCGCCGCCGGATTTTTCAGGTCCATCCCGAGGCGCGCGAGCAGGCGGTCCCGCTCAACACCGAGCTTGCGATCGAGGGCATCCTGACCTTGCTGCAGGGCAGCGATCCCGACTTTTCCGACGTCAGCCTGGACGCCGGCGGCGTGCCCGCCTTCGACCGGCGGGTCTACGAATATGCCTGCACCATCCCGCGCGGGGAGACACGCACCTATCACGAGATCGCCAAGGCACTGGGCGCTTCGGGCGCCGCGCATTCGGTGGCGCAGGCGATCTCCCGGAATCCCTACATGATCATCGTGCCTTGCCACCGGGTGATCGAGGCCGGCGGCTATGCCGACCGGATCTCGCCTTACGGCGGGGTGATCTCCAAGCGGCGGCTGCTGGCGCTTGAGGGCGCTCATCCGATCGCCAGCAAGACGCTGTTCGAGGTGCTGCTGCCCGTTGCCCCGCCGCGCTCACCCACCTAGATAGGTGCGATGGATGCGACCACGCTGCTGACGTCACAAGCGATGACGGTCTCCGAGTTTCGCTGCGACGCGGGACCGGGCGACAAGCCGTTTGCCGAGTGCCGCACCGGTCATTCCATCGCCTATGTCCGCTCCGGGAGCTTCGGCTGCCATTGCCGCGCCGGCTTCTTCGAGCTGGTGGCGGGATCGCTGCTGGTCGGCGCGCCCGGCGACGAATACACCTGCACACATGAGCACGTCTGCGGCGACGTCTGCCTGTCGTTCTTCTTCAGCGAGGAGCTGGTCGAGGCGCTCGGCGGCCGATGCGAGACGTGGCAGGTCGGCGCGACGCCACCGCTGCCCGAGCTGATGGTGCTGGGCGAGCTCGCCCAGACGGCGGCAGATGGCAACAGCGACCTCGGCCTCGACGAGGTCGGCCAGATCCTCGCCGGCCGCTTTGTCGATATGGTCTCGGGCAAGCCGCGCAAGCCGGCTACGCCGACGGCACGCGACCGCCGCCGCGCGGTCGAGGCGGCGTTGTGGATCGACGACAACTCGCATGCCGAGATCGACCTCGAACAGGCCGCGCGTCTGGCGGATTTGAGCCCGTTCCATTTCCTGCGGCTGTTTTCCAACGTGCTCGGCGTCACCCCGCATCAATATCTGGTGCGCTCGCGCCTGCGTCACGCCGCCCGCCTGCTCGCTGACAACGACATCGCGGTCACCGACATCGCCTATGACGTCGGCTTCGGCGACCTCTCCAACTTCGTCCGCACGTTTCATCGCGCCGCGGGCGTGTCGCCGACCAAGTTCCGGCAGGCTGCGAAGGGCGAGCGCAAGATTCTCCAAGAGCGGCTTGCCCTCAACTGACTACGGTCGTCTCCGGCGCGCGCCACCACGCGGCGCGCTTTGCAATGGAGATGACCATGTACGACCATATCGGACTGCGGGTTGCCGACCTCGACGCCGCCACGCGCTTCTACACCGCGGTGCTGACGCCGCTCGGTTATGTCCTGTGCTCGAGTGGCGACGGCTATGCCGGCTTCGGGCCGAAGGGCGAGCCCGCGCTGTGGCTGCATCCGAACAAGAGCCGCAAGGCCGACGGCGCGCATATAGCGTTTCGCGCCGGGGATCACGACGCGGTGAAGGCATTTCACAGCGAAGGCCTGAAGAGCGGCGGCCGCGACAATGGCGGCGCCGGGCCGCGCAAGGATTACAGCCCGACTTATTACGCGGCGTTTTTGATCGACCCTGATGGCAACAATGTCGAGGCGGTTTGTACGTGAGTGCACGCCGCGGATTCCGTCATTGCGAGGAGCTCTTGCGACGAAGCAATCCAGACTGCTTCCGCGGAGACATCCTGGATTGCTCACATGGGGAATTGGTGTGTCAAGGCGGTTGTTCAGCTCTTAGTTCGATTGCACGCCAGCTCTTCGTCCCGACCATGGAGCAGTGAGGATGGCGCGCGGAGATCAGGTCAAGGTCGGCCCGCAGGGCCGCCGCGAAGCGGCTTGACCTTGAGGTGATCTCCGCACGCCATCAGGCTATGGTGGTCGGGCGTGACCGGTTCAGAGCACTCCTTTTCGTCGGCGATCCAAGGTTCGAGCCGGTTCTGCAATCTGGTTT